>JBDTCL010000162.1:0-19825 GCA_039923595.1 Antricoccus sp.
GGATTGGGATATCGAAGAACAAGCGATTGCCCAACTTGCCGGCCTTGGTTTGCAGCGACTCGAGCTCAACCGCGACGCGCAGACACTGTCCGGAGGCGAGCTCACACTCACCGCGCTCGGTGCCCAACTGATCCGGCAACCGGACATTCTGCTTCTTGATGAGCCCACCAACAACCTCGATACGACTGCTCGCGCGCAACTGTACGACGCACTCGATGCCTGGAACGGGGTCGCATTGATTGTCAGTCACGACCGCGAGTTGCTGCGCCGCGTTGAGACCATCGCCGAGTTTCGGGATCAGCAGATCGTTTTGTACGGTGGTAATTTTGACGATTACCTATCGGCAGTCTCACAAGAGCAAATCGCAGCCCGCAGCGATCTACGAACGGCTGAATCTGACTTGCGCAAGCAAAAGCGAGAATTGATCGATACCCACATCAAACTGGATCGCCGCGCCCGGTACGGCAAGAAAATGGCTGCGTCTAAACGAGAACCAAAGGTCGTGATGGGCCAGCGCAAGCGCCAGGCGCAGCAGTCAGCTGGCAAGCTACGCAACGTGCATCTCGATACCGTGCAGCGCAGCAAAGATGCAGCCGGCGAGGCTGAACGCCGAATTCGTGACGATGACCAAATTACGATCGACCTGCCCGATACGTCGCTTGCGGTCGGCCGTACCGTTGTTGATATTGAAGCTGACCATGTCGGGCGGCTCATCATCCGCGGGCCAGAGCGCATCGCGGTGACCGGTGATAATGGCTCCGGCAAAACGAAGCTACTGCGGCACCTAGTCGCTAATTCCACCGTTCCCATCGGCACGCTGCCCCAGCGTTTGGACTTCCTCGATGAGGAGCTTTCAGTGCTCGAAAATATGCAGCGTCACGCGCCGGCTGCTGCGCCGGGTCATATCCGCAATCGACTCGCGCAGTTCCTGCTGCGCGGTGATCAAGTGTTCCGGCCCGCGAGCACGCTTAGTGGCGGTGAACGCTTCCGTGCGATTCTCGCCACCGTGTTGCTCGCCGAACCAGCTCCGCAACTGCTGCTGCTCGACGAGCCGACGAACAATCTTGATCTAGCGAGCGTCGAGCAATTACGCTCTGCGCTCAACTCATACCAAGGCGCCCTCGTCGTGGTCAGTCACGATGCCGAATTCTTGTCGTCGCTTCAGCTCGACAAGTCGCTGCACCTCCCCCGCCCTAAGCCAGTCGAGCGTTCTGGATCGTGCAGATTAGCGGGTGGTCAGTACGCCGCGATCGAGAACGACGTCGCCCTGGGAGTCCATGGTCTGGAATAAGTGCGTGTTGCCGTCGCTCCACGCCACGACGGTGAGTCGCTCGCCGGGAAGCACTGGTTTGCTGAATCTTCCATATATAGATGCGAAGGAGCGAGCGTCAACACTCAGCGCGCGGCTCAGAACGCGGGCAGTGACGCCATAGGTGCACATGCCGTGCAGGATCGGCCGCGGAAAGCCGCCCTTGGCCGCGAACTTCGGATCCGCGTGCAGCGGATTACGGTCGCCGGACAACCGGTATAGCAATGCCTGATCCGGCCGGATCTGCACGGTGATCGAGTGATCCGGCGCTCGATCGGGCGCTGTCCAGTCCGAGGACGGTCCGCGCTCGCCACCAAAGCCGCCTTCGCCACGGATAAAGGCCGCCGAGCGAGTGCTGAAGATCGGTGCACCAGCTTCGTCCACAGCCTCGGTTTCGGTGCTCACCAATGCGCCGGATCCCTTGTCATAAATGCCGGTCAGTTTGCTGGTCAGGTCGACCGAGCCCTCGATCGGCAGCGGCTTGTGCAATACGAGTTCTTGCTCGGCGTGGACCAGCTTCGTGTGATCGATTTCGCCGAAGTTGATGCGCTCGCCTTTCGCTCGTTGGGTGAGAACAACCGCGTACACCGGCAGCACCTGCTGCTGGATGCCTTCGGAGTTCTCGGTCGTCAGTTCGAGCTCTTCGAGTGCGTCTTCTTGGCCAGCGCCGACTCCGAGTGCGTACAGTAACGCGTCCTTCGAGTCCCAACTGACCGACACCGGGCTGGTGGTACGTCCAATAGCGTCAAGATCCATGCTCACGTCGTGTTCTCCTTCTGTTTGGGTCACTGCCACTAACGGCTGATTATGAGAAACTGCCGAATGCGTCGTAGGTCAATCCTTGTCGGAAGCGTCCGATATCGCAACATCGGGCGCGTTGGCTGCGCTATGTCGGTCGGCGAGCGTGGCACCGAAAATCGGTCGCATCCGTTCGAGAACTTCGGTCATCGCAGCAACCAGCTCACGTGCCGCCTTAGCACTCCGAGCGTTCGCAATTTCCCGTCTGGCCTCACCCAGGAAGCTCGTCGCGAGGAATACGAGGGCCCGCTGAACCGCCTCGTCATCAGCGCCGAGCAGCCTAAAGTTGGTCGCAATCCAGTCTCGGCTACCTTTACGCTGTTGCGCCTGGAACCCGGAGGGCGTGTCACCGAGGCTGAAGATCTTGACTAGGTCACGTCGAGGCCAGGTAGCGCCAAGATAAGCGATCGATCCAGCGAGAAAAAGATCGAATGGTTCTGTCGTACCCTGCGCGCGAGCGTGCGCGACGGCGTCGGCAGCGATGGCCTGCTGTTCGAGATGATGGCGTTCCCAGAGCGCAATGAAAAGGTCATTCTTGCTGCCGAAGTGGTGATAGAGACTGCCGACGCTGGCGCCAGCTTCGTCAACCACTTCGGTGACACTTGCGTCGGCGAACCCGCGTTTGGCGAATACCTTGCGGGCGGCGTCCAGAAACTCGGTGCGGACCGCCTCGGTACTGCCCCACTTCCACGTCGCGCCGCGACCAACTCGCTGTGCCTGCATCACGCCTCGCTCCCACTTCTGTGTAGCTTTAGAACTGCGGTGCCGCATAGTGCACAACATGTCCTAGAACAGCGTTCTAGGAGTATGAAGTGGCGATGCTTTGCTGTCAACGTACTGCGTTGACAAACGCGGCGATCGTGTTGAATGATAATCCAGAATTGAGTTCTAAGATTTACTGAACTCTTCGGACACGTGAGAAACCGAATTGAGCGACGCAATGGGTCAGCGCAATGAGCTCCTCGAGGCCAATCAAGGTGCAACCGCGCGTGCCCTCGAAATCCTAATGCGCGAGCTGGTCGGCACAGGCGAGTCCGGACTCAGCACCGAAAGTCGACCACCCGCTGAGGTAAATACCACGCCTGTCCCCGTGCAGCCCACTCTCGCCAGGCAGCGCCCAACTACTGCATGGCGTACTGATCATCACCGAAACCCATAAGGCAAAGGAGCCTTCACTATGGAACTCGACCTAGGGCCCGAAGCGGCGAAGTTCCGCGAAGAAATCCGCGGCTGGATCACTGCCAACGCACCCGCAGGACTTGCCGAGCTCACCGACTGGAATGCCAGCCCGATGACAGGCGGCTCGAACACCTTCGGCGATGCCGAGTCCAGCCCGCTCTATACCGAATGGGAAAAGCGACTAGCTGCAGCCACCCTCATCTGCCCGCAGTGGCCAAAGAAATTCGGTGGTCGCGGCCTCAGCCCAGTCGAGAATGCAATCTATTCCGAGGAGCTGCACCGGGCCGGGCTGCCACGAGTGCGGCGCGGCTTCGGTGAGGGAATGGTCGGTCCGTCAGTCATTGCGCACGGAACACCCGCACAACAGGAACACTTCCTGCCGCGCATCATCTCGGGGCAGGACGTGTACTGCCAAGGATTCTCCGAGCCTGGACACGGCTCGGACCTCGCTGGCGTAGATACCCGCGGCGTCGTCGACGGCGATGAAATCGTGATCACCGGCGAGAAGGTGTGGACCTCCGGTTTCTACCGCGCCAACATGATCTTTGTGTTGTGCCGGACCGATACCGACACTGGCAAGCACCACGGACTTTCCTATGTACTGCTGCCGTTCGAGGACAACAACATCGAAAAGCGCGCCGTGCGGCAGATGACCGGTGCCGCGCAGTTCGGACAGGAGCACTTCGACGGTTCACGGGCACCGCTGTTCAACGTGGTCGGCGGACTCAACAACGGCTGGCGAGTCGCAATGACGACGCTGGGATTCGAGCGCGGCGGCAATGCCACCGTCGCATCGTTGAAGTACGAGAAGCAGTTTTGGGCATTGGTCGAGCTAGCCCGCACCATGGGTAAGGCCCACGATCCTCTCGTACGCCAGAATCTGGCGTGGGCATATACGCATGTGCAGATCATGCGCTACAGCGGCCTGCGACTGCTCGCTCAGATCGCTGGCGGCAAAGAACCCGGCCCGGAGGCATCGATCTCGAAGCTCTTCTGGAGTGAGTACGAGAAGCGGGTCGGCGAGATCGCGATCGACCTGATCGGCGCCGAGGCACTGGTGCGTCCAGAAGGCGAAGGCTACCTCGTCGATCACTGGCAAGAGGTCTTCCTCGCCAGCCGCGCCGGCACCATCTACTCCGGCACCAGCGAGATCCAGCGCAACATCATCTCCGAGCGGGCACTGGGCATGCCGCGCGAAACCCGCCTCACAGAGGCAAAGTCGAAGGCCACCGAGGTGAAGGTATGAACTCGCTCAAGGGACGGGTCGCCGTCGTCACCGGCGCCGGACGCGGCATCGGCGCCGGCATCGCCCGACTGTTCGCGGCCGAAGGAGCAGCTGTCGTGGTCAACGATCTCGGCGTCGAGCTCGACGGCCGGGGCGGTGATACGAGCCCTGCCAACGAGGTCGTCGATGAGATAATCGCGGCAGGCGGCGATGCGGTCGCCAGCGGCGCCGACATCACCGACGCGGCCGCGGCCGAGTCGCTGATCGACACTGCTGTGGAGATGTTCGGCGGGTTCGACATTGTGGTCAATGCGGCGGGCATCCTGCGCGATCGGATGATCTTCAATATGACCGAACAGGACTGGGACGCGGTCATCGCCGTACACCTGCGTGGTCACTTCAACACGATCAAGCCGGCAGCAAAGTATTGGCGTGCCAAGAAGAACCCGGACGGGCATTACCGGATCATCAACTTCACTTCCACATCAGGACTATTCGGCGCGCCGGGACAACCCAACTACGCCGCAGCCAAGATGGGCATCACCGGCTTGACGTACTCGTGCGCCAACAGTCTCGGCAAGTACGGCGTAACCGCCAATGCGATCGCGCCAGGCGCGCAGACTCGGATGACCGAATCGATCCCGACCGACAAGCGCACAGTGCGGTCCACCGACAATGACGAGCGATCACCGGACAACATCGCCCCGATCGTGGCCTACATCGCCAGCGAATCCGCCGGCTGGCTCACCGGACGAGTGATCGGCGCCCGCGGCTATGAAGTACTGCTCTACAGCAACCCTGAACCGATCCGGCAGATTGTTGGCACGGCGCGCTGGGATCCCACCGAATTGGGCAAGTACGTCGAGAGCTCGTTCAAACCAGTCATCCAAAAGTCCGCACGATAGCCAGAAAGGCAGCTTGTCATGGACCTTATCGCCAGCCCAGAGCAGGACGAACTGCGCAGTTCGGTACGCCGGTTCCTGGAGCGCAAATCGCCCTCGGACGTCGTCCGGACACTGATGGATGATCCCGCGGGTTACGACCCTGCTGTTTGGAGCCAGATGGCAGACCAGTTGGGCCTGCAAGGACTGACCATTCCCGAGGAATTCGGCGGTAGCGGATTCGGCTTCGTCGAGTTGACGATTGTGCTGGAGGAGATGGGTCGCGTGCTGCTACCGTCCCCGTATTTCAGCACTGTGGTCCTTGCTGCCCAAGCGATCCTCGACTCTGGTGACACGGACGCCGCGAAGCAGTTGCTGCCCGGCATCGCCGACGGGTCGACAATCGCGACGCTCGCCTTCACTGAGCAAAGTGGCCATTGGGACCTGAATTCCATCGAGATGAGCGCCACGCATGAAGGCGACTCGTGGACCCTGTCAGGCACCAAGTCGTACGTGATCGACGGTCATATAGCGGGCCTCATTATCGTCGCCGCGCAAACCGACGCTGGGCTGACGCTGTTCGCGGTGGACGGTACGGCCGCAGGGCTTTGCGCGACTGCGGTACCGGCCCTGGATCAGACCCGCAAGCTCGCCACGATCAATTTCGATGCGGTAGCCGGCACCCTCATCGGCACACCGGGGTCGGCGACGCAATCACTGGCCAAGACCCTCGACAAGGTCGCGCTCGCACTGGCGTCCGAGCAAGTCGGCGGCGCACAGCGGGCGATGGATATGGCGGTCGCGTACTCGAAGATCCGGACCCAATTCGATCAACCGATCGGTAGCTTCCAGGCGTTGAAGCACCGCGCATCCGAGGTCATGTTGCGCGTCGAGTCTGCCAGGGCCGCCGCGTACTACGGGGCCTGGGCGGTTGCCGAGGACTCCGATGAGGTGCCCACCGTGGCCAGTCTCGCGAAGGCATACTGCTCCGAGGCATACTTCCACGCTGCAGCGGAAAATATCCAGATGCACGGCGGCATCGGCTTCACGTGGGAGCACGATGCGCACCTGTACTTCAAGAGGGCCAAGGCCTCGCAGTTGTTCCTCGGTGATGGGACCTATCACCGGGAACGCCTCGCTGATCTGATCGGCATCTAGCTGGATCGTCAATCAGAATCAGCCAGGTACGGATCAAGTGTCCGCGGGGACAGAGATGGTAGCGAAGATTGCGCACAGTTCGAGCGCCGAGCAACGTTATCCAGGTAGACCCGCAAGAAAGCAAGGAGACTATTCGTTACGCCTGGCGGGTGCTAGCGGTGGTCTGTCTCGCGTCGTTGATGGGTGGACTGAACCAGAGCTCACTGAATGTCGCGCTACCGAGGATCGTGCTGCATTTCGATGCCTCAGCGTTCGAAGCCAACTGGGTGCTGCTGTCGTACATGCTCACCAATACGGTGCTGATGATTTTCTTCGGCCGGTTGGCCGACGTATTCGGCCGTCAAGGGATGTACCTCACCGGCATCGTAATCTTCACGATCGCCAGTGTCGTCGCCGGTTTCTCGCCGTCGATCTGGTTTCTGATCGGCTGCCGCATCGTGCAGGCTGCGGCGGGCGCGATGCTCATTACCAACAGCGCCGCGTTGGTCACGAGCGCGTTCCCCAGACGCATGATGGGCCTGGGACTGGGCATCTATATGTCGTCCTTTTCGCTGGCGCAATTGCTCGGACCGACGATAGGTGGCATTCTGACGACCGAGTTCGGTTGGGAGTGGTCATTCTGGTTCAATGTCCCGCTCGGAGTCATTTGTTTCGTCTGGGGCCGGCGAGTACTGACGCGGCCGCCGCGCACACCGCAACCCCTGCGGCTGGATCTATTGGGCAACTTCACTCTGCTGATCGGACTGGGGATGCTGCTGCTGGCATTGTCGGAGGTCGGCAATCTGGGCTGGGACGGACCGCTGGTGGTCGTCGGGCTGGTGGTTTTCCTGGTCGCGATACCGATCTTCCTGACCATCGAGCGACGCAGCCGGTATCCGGTGGTCGACCTTGCCACGTTCCGCGATCCGGTCGTCGGAGTCGGCGTGCTCGCCGGCTTCTTAGCCACTATGTCGCGGTTCGCCGTCGTGATCTTGATGGGGTTGTACTTTCAGGCCGCGGAGGGCGACTCGCCGACTGCGGCCGGGCTGAAGATCCTGCCGTTGGCCGGGGCAGCCATCATCGCCTCACCGACCGTCGGTTTCATGCTGCGTCGTACCCCGCCGCGATCGGTCGCGATCGGTTCCAGTGTGGTGACCTCTGTCGGACTGGTGTTCCTGCTGTTCACCATCTCGCCGACGACGCCGTACTGGATTCTGACGATTGGGATGGTGGTGATGGGACTTGGGTCGGGCAGTTTCATCCCGGCAAATACCACAGCCATGCTGATCGATGTGCCACCAGAACGCCTCGGGATTACCAACGCCGTACGCATCTCCGCGCAGAGTTCCGGTGTCGTCATCTCGACCGCGCTGGTCCTCACGATCATCAGCACGCCGCTGCCCCGCGAGCTTCGCGAGGCAGTATTCAAAGGAACTCTGTCGCAGATTCCCGGCGGTGGCGTGGCCGATCTAGTCGTCGGTTATCGCTGGGCATTTGGGTTGATGCTCGTGATGTCCTTGCTTTGCCTGCTGGCCTCGACCGTGGGCAAACATCGCTCGATTACCGATAGCAGCACCGAGTCACCGGACCCGGTGGCTCGTGGAACGGAGAAGGAGTCCGAATGGGAACACTCGAAGGCAAAATAGCAATCGTCACTGGCGCGAGCCGGGGAATCGGCGCGCAGATCGCCCGTCGGCTTGCCGCTGAGGGTGCCACGGTGGCGGTCACCGCGCGCACCGTGGAACCAGACCAGTCGACTTTGGAAGGCACCATCACCCAGACCGTCGCCGATATCGAGACCGCCGGCGGCGCGGCGGTCGCGTTCGCAGCGGACCTCTCCCATGCCGAGGACCGCGAGCGGTTGATCTCATCAGTGACCGAGCAACTCGGCCCGATCGACATCCTCGTCAACAATGCGGCGGTCACCTATTTCATCCCGGTCGAGCAATTCACGCTGCGGCGGATGAATTTGATGTTCGAGGTACAGGTGAATGCGCCGCTGCATCTCGCGCAGCTCGTGGTTCCAGCAATGAAGGAAAATAAAGGTGGCACGATACTGAATATTTCCTCACGGGCGGCGATTCACCCGACGCTGCCGCCAGGAGCTAATGTCGGTCGCGGGAGCACGGTATACGGCATGTGCAAAGCTGCCCTCGAACGTTTCACGACCGGTCTGGCCGCGGAGCTTTACGGCGACAACATCAGAGTCAATGCGCTTTCGCCTAACCGGGTCGTACCGACCGCTGGCACGATCTTCCATCACCTCACCACCGAGGATGATCCCAACGCGGAGCCGACGACGGTCATGGCGGAGGCAGCACTCGCACTCTGCGGCGGCGTTCAATCGGAGGGTTCGGACCCACTCACCGGCAGGATCGCGTACTCACAGGACCTGCTTAACGAATTGGGAATCACGCTCCCCTAACCGGTTACTGCTTGTCTTGGTCGGTCACATTCGTCCAGGTGCCGGTCTGCGGGTCGTACACCTCGTGATTGATCAAGTCACCATTTGATTCATCCAGCACGATGATCTGATCGGCGACGCCGTCGCCGTCGGTGTCAACGTAGTACTCCACGTTGCCGTCTTGCTCCACGACGACGGTATCGGCGACACCGTCCCCGGTGATGTCCACGCTCGGCGCGCCCAGGTCGTAGGTCTGGCCGTCGATCGTCAATGCGAGATCACCCTCGGTGACCGAGTTGGCTGCCTCCGGCGATGGCTCCACCGGCGAGGTATCACCCGCAGGTCCGGTATCGGCTTCAGGCGCCGGTTCGACTATCACCGTCGTCGCGGCTGCATCAGCGGACGCCACCACGCTCGCTGCGTTCTCGGCGCCCGGAGGCTGCGCAGCTGATTCAGTCGCAGGTGCCGGTTCAGCAGATTCGGGCTGGACATATCCCGATGGTCCAACATTTGGCGAAACTGACATGTCACCCGCGGCGACGTTGGGGGCGGGCGTTTCTTGCCAGGTGGCCTCGGTGCCTGCGACCAGTTGGGTATGGCTGATCAAATCGCCCTGCCCGTCAGTGATCGTCAGCTCGTAAGCTTTGCCGTCGCCATCGGTGTCGATGTAATACTCGACCTGATAGCCGTGATCTTGCACCGCGGTGTCGGCGACGCCGTCACCGTTCGAGTCGTAGGTCGCCACACCAGCGTCGAACTGGGTGCCTGAAAAGTCTGCGCTGATGTGTTCAGTCACCGCAGGGTCTGAGACATCGCTGTCGCTGTTGCTGTCGCTGGGAAAAATATCCGCAACCGCCGACTCATCGGCAGCGTTATTGTCGTTGCCAAAAATCTCTGATTCCAATTGCTCAGCCGTCATCGATGAACCACCTTCATTAGGCGTTTCAGACAGACCAAATTCGGACGGCGAAATATCGTCGCTCATCGGGCAAACTCCCATTCAATTCTTATCTCGCGACCCGGTGCGGTTCAAGAACAGTCACAACAGGTCGCGCTCAGTAGATGCATATCTCGTTGGTGCATTCAGGTGCTGCTGTGCTGGGTTGTGAACGCAAATAGTGCTGATCCTCGCCATAGTACGAGGGCCGCCGCGCGAACTCGGTTCCGCAAGCGGACGGGCGCGTTCAGTCCGCCGCGCCTGCTAAGCACTCTATACGTGGCGCGGACCACAGCTCGGTCGTACTGCTGAGCGACTTAGGATGGACCGATGCCCACTGCCGAGCGCGCACTGATGTGGTTCCGCCGCGATTTACGACTTGCCGACAACCCTGCTTTGGATGCCGCGATTGCCGCCGGCGCAGACGGCGTACTCGGCGTTTTCATTCTCGACGATCGACTGCTGCGCACCGCCGGCTCGACCCGCACCCGTTTCTTGATCGAATCAATTAACGAGCTCAAGGCCGAGTACGAGGCGCGCGGTGGCGAGTTTGTGGTGGCGAAAGGCGACCCGCGTACCGAACTCGATCGACTCGTTAGCAAGTACGAAGCTACGAGCGTGCACGCCGCCGCGGATTTCACCCCGGTCGCTCGCCGCCGCGATGACGGCCTCGAATTGAGCGTCACCGGCTCGCCGTACGCGGTCGCGCCAGGTCGGATCCACAAAGACGACGGCACGCCTTATAAAGTTTTCACGCCGTATTACAAGCGGTGGCTCGATCACGGCTGGCGAACTCCGGTCGCCGCCCCGGACACCATCCCGAGCGCTGCCGCCGCTATCAAGTCGGCGGCCCTACCGAAGCCGCCTTCCGCACCTGGCCCCCCGGGTGGTGAGAGCGCCGCGATCGCCCGCTGGAAAGAGTTCCTGGACGACGATCTGGCCGACTACAACAGCAACCGTAATCGTCCCGATCTCGATTCGACAAGCCGTATTTCGCCGTACCTACATTTCGGCTGCATCCATCCGCGCACCCTGCTCGCGGATCTCGGTAACCGCCACGGAGCAGGTGCGACAAGCTATCGGCGGGAGTTGACGTGGCGCGACTTTTACGCTGACGTGTTGTGGCACAATCCCGAGTCCGCTCATCACTATCTCGATCCGCGATTCGCCGACATGGAATACGCGTCGGGCAAGAGCGCCGCGGATCGATTGCAACGATGGAAGGACGGCAAGACCGGCTATCCGATCGTGGATGCTGGTATGCGTCAACTGCTTGCCGAAGGCTGGGTGCACAACCGAGTGCGGATGATTGTCGCGTCATTCTTAGTCAAGGACCTGCATCTGGAATGGACCGCCGGAGCGCAGCATTTTATGGACCACCTAGTCGATGCCGACGTCGCCTCAAACCAGCACGGTTGGCAATGGGTCGCCGGCTGCGGCACCGACGCGGCGCCGTACTTCCGGGTATTCAACCCGATGCTGCAGGGTCGCAAATTTGATCCGCAGGGTGACTATGTACGTCGGTACGTTCCGGAATTGCGGTCTCTGGAAGGTGCGCAGGCGCACGAACCGCACGAACTGGGCCTCGATTACCCGGCACCCATCGTTGATCATTTTGTGGAGCGTGAGGTTGCTCTGGAGCGTTACAAAGAGCTTCCGGCACGTTAGCGCCAGACCGGTAAACAGACTCACGCACGGTTAGTTGTGGGCCGAGAAGTGAAAGGGCGACTCGGCGCCGCCACATCGCACACCTGCGGTACTTATAGACACGCTTGAGTGCGCAAAGCGTACCTATAAGTACCGCACGTCGTCTCTTGGATGCTCCAGTGGGCCGACCTTGCCTGGCAATAACTGTCAGATGTCGATTTCCACCCCGAGTCCGCGGGCTCGGGCCCGTTCCAGGGCGACTGCGGCAGCAGCAATATCGAGGGCTGCATGACCGGTCGATTTGAAGACGGTCAGCTGGTCCTCGGATCGTCGTCCGGGAGCCGATCCATCTAGAACGGCACCGAGCAGCGTGAGGTTCCCCGAGTCGACGCCTTGCAGTTCGTATGCACCGGCCGGCGGTGCCGCGGCGGCAGCTCCGTGCCATTCAGCGAATAGGTGACCAGCCCTGACAATCGACGAGTCGACCTCATGGCCGTGCGATCCCCCGACCGAGCTGACATGGGCACCGGGAGGTAGCAAGCTAATCTCGATGACTGGCTCGGTCGCGTTGGTGCAGCAAAACACCACGTCGGCACCTGCGACAGCCTCCTGAATGCTGCTGCATGCGAGCGCACCGGGCAGCAATCGTGCAGCCGTAGCGGCTCGTTCTGGACTGCGGGACGCGACGTGGACCTGCGCTGTGCAGCCAATCGCGGCCAACATAGCGAGCTGGGCGCGCGCTTGCGCCCCAGCGCCGATCACCGCAATGAGAGCAGGGTCCGGACGTGCCAGCGTCAGCATCGACAGCGTTGCGCTCGCAGCGGTCCGCACCGCGGTCACCGCTTCGGCGTCCATCAGCGCCACCGGCCGACCGGTTTCGGGATCGGCCAGCAGCACGATGCCGCGGTGAGCGCTGCCGCCTCCAGGGAGTGGGAATACCGTCGTGAGCTTGCCGCCGATACCCAAGCCGGGAACGTAACCAGGCATTGCTCCCAGCAGACCGTGCGGCGAGAAGGCTGCGGTCCGGCTGGGCGCTGACGCGGTACCGTCCGCGACCGAAATCAACGCCGTGCGCAGTGCCGACATCAGCGCCGGCACTGCAGCATCATCTAAGGCTGCCCTGGTCGCTGGCGCGTCGAGCAAGAGAGCGCTCACGCGGTACCTGAAAGATAATGCTCGTCAAGGAACGCGCCTACTGTTGCATTCCACGCATCGGGATCCTCAAAATAGACAGAGTGACCGCGGCCGGCGAATTCGTGAACTGTGACATGCCGCAGCCGCGTGGCGGCGTGCTGAATCCTGGCCGGTGTCATCATCTGATCCAGTTCACCGCACAGCATCAGCACCGGTGTTTCTAACGCCGCGAGCTCGGGCAACCCGAAGGTCATATCATGCAGCATGCGGGCGAATTCGCCATCACCGGGACGGTGACCAAAGCTACCGAGTGCTTGATAGAGGTAGGCCCGAGCCGGGTCCCTCTCGGCGAGACGCTCGCCAATCGCTGGGTGCACGCCCAAGGGACGTGCACCGACTTGGCTGCGCACGACACCGGAATCCGCGGCGGGCTCGGCAGCGAGCGGTATTCCTGCTGTGCTGCATGCCAGAACCGCAGTGGTGATTCGGCCAGGGTCGCGAAGCGCTGCCCCCATGCTCACCCAGCCGCCCATGGACTGTCCGACGAGTGCGGCTTGCTTAACTTCGAGATGATCAAGCAGCGCGAGCAGATCATCGACCGCGGGCTGCGGACCTAGTCGGCCACTTTGCGAGCTGGATCGGCCGAAGCCTCGTTGATCCCACGTGATGACCCGATAGGTCTGCGCGAAATAAGGCAACTGCTGAAACCAGACCGCTGCGTTGCCACCGAGTCCGTGGGACAACACGAGCACTGGCCCGGCACCGGCGCTCTCGTACCAGATCCGTTCCCCATCACGTTCCAGATAACCCTCGGTACGTTCGATCATGTGTCATCTCCGCTCAACTGTTTTTCTGGGATTGACCCACGCGGGGTGACTACCCACTCTCGCGATACGTATCCATACGCTAACCGACCTACTTGCATGTCGATACGTACCGCAGGACCGTCGACAGCACTCCACGTACGGCGAGTGCAGAACGCAGATATGCTGACGCGATGACAGCCTTCCCCCTTCAGCTGCAGGCTGAATCAGTGCAGATCACCGAGGCGGCCGCGAAGCGCCTGCGTGTATTCAACCTTGTAATGGGATTCGTGCACCTGATATCCGGCGGCGCGATGGTGGCTTTGAGCAACAGCTTCACCGTGCCGATATCGACTTTCGCGCTGAATGGACCACCCGGGACCCCGCTGTCTCAGGGCGTAACGCATACCGTCTGGAACGTCCCTCTCGGGCTAGGAACCGCTTCATTCCTATTTCTGTCGGCCCTGTTCCACTTCCTGATCGCCTCCCCATGGGGTTTTCCGCGTTACATCAAGGAGCTCGCCCGCGGGCGTAACAGGTTCCGGTGGGTTGAGTACTCGCTGTCTTCGACCCTGATGATCGTGCTCATCCTGCTGATCTTCGGGATTACCGACCTTGCCGCCCTCATCGGACTGGCTATCGCCAACATCGCCATGATCCTATTCGGCTGGCTGATGGAGATGACCAACAACGGACTGATGCACGGCAAAGACGCGACTTCCGAGCACGCCACCCGTGCGTGGTTCACACCATTCTGGTTCGGTTGTATCGCCGGGGTCGGCCCCTGGCTCGCCGTAGTGGCGTACCTGTGGATCAACGTGGGCGTCGAGGATGGTGCTGGCCCGCCCGGATTCGTCTACGGAATCATCGTCTCCATTTTTGTGTTCTTCAACAGCTTTGCGCTCAACCAATGGCTGCAATACCGTCAGGTCGGGCGATGGAGCAATTACCTGACAGGTGAACGCACCTACATATTGCTCAGCCTGATCGCCAAAAGCGTCCTGGCGTGGCAAGTTTTCGCCAACGTCCTCGTGGGCAGCTGACTCAGCAGATTTGCGTCGATCGGGCGCCCCGACAGCGAGAACGACATTTCAGGAACTAAACACTCACCTCTACCCGTTCATCGGGTTACGAAATCTCCGATGTCACCCACAGGGTCAGCGCTAAATCGAGCCTGCGCGCCGTGCCCGCACACGGCACTCGAGTATCTTGAGGTGATGGGCGAATATGTCGTACAGCGCACGATTGACATCGAGGCCCCTGCTGAGCGCATCTTCGATACGCTCAGCGACCCGGCCCAGCATCCCATCATCGATGGCTCCACGACCGTCCGAAATCTTCGTAGCGGCCCAGAACGCTTATCTCTGGGCGCTACCTTTCACATTTCGATGCAGCTTTTCGGGGTTCCGTACCGGATCACCAACCGCGTCGTCGAGTTCGAGCCCAACCGGCTTATCGCGTGGCGACATTTCGAGCCCCAGCGATGGCGATACGAACTAGAACCGATCACGGGCGGCACCAAGGTCACCGAGTCGTTCGATTACTCGTACTACTCCACTCTGGGCAGATTATTCATCAGAATCGCCGGTTGGCCAAAACGCAACGAGGCAGCGATCGCGGCGACATTACTGCGTTTGAAAGCGGCTGCAGAACAGCAAGTCTGATCAGAACCCCGGCTGCAAAGCACCCTTAAGCCTGCGCGGGCGTGCCTGCCGTCTCTTTACTCTGCTTCAGCGCGTCTTTGAGTTTGATCTTGCCGCTGGTGCGCAGCATACTTCCGGCATATACCCGGCCGGCGAGCCGCACGACAAGCACAATGGCGATGACCTGCAGGATGACGGCGATCACGTACTGCCAGATCGGCACACTCACCATCACTGCGCGCACCGGCATCGTAGTCGGCGAGAATCCGGGCACCATCGAAATGATCGTCGCGAAGGTGCTATTCGGTGAGGACACGACCTGGAAGGCGGCAAAGAAGGCAAAGATTGGCACCAAAGTCACTGGCATCACCGCTGAGCCGAGATCCTCTTGCCGCGACACTAACGATGCGGCGAGCGCGAAGAACGCGGCAAAGAGTGTGTATCCGAGGATGAACCATGGGACGACCTGCAGCACGACACCCACTGCGGCGCTGGGAACAGCGATCAGGTTAAAGCTCAGCACTCCGGCGAGGCCGAGGCCCACCACAAGCACTAGTTGCAAAATCCCGAGAATGCCAAGACCGATGAGTTTGCCGGTCAGCAGCTGCCACGGTTTGACGACCGCCATGAGTAACTCGATCACTCGGCTGGATTTTTCCTCGACGACACCTTGGGCGACGAACTGTCCGACAATCATCAGCATGCCGTAGGCCACACCCACAGCGATGATGGCGATGATGCCGCGTTCAAAGTTGGTTTTAGCATCCGGATTAAGCGCCTGGGTCTGCATTGGTGGCACGGTCAGCGCTTGATCGAGTTTTTGCGGGTCTATTCCTGAGGACTCGATCTGCTGCTGGGTCTTGGCTGCTTTGTTAGCGCCTTGCAAGACGGCGCCAAGTGTGGTGTTGAGCGTGTCTTTGGTGATGATGGTGTCGCCAACAACAAGCGCATCAAAATCACCATTTTTCACCTTGGTTTTGCCGTCAGCCTCGTTCGTGTACTCCAGGGTCACCTTGCCATCGAATTGATCAGCACCAGATTTGATCGCTTGCTGAAAGGTCTGCGATGTTTGCCCGACAACACCGACGGTGAAATCATTGCTGCCGCTATTTGTGGCCACATTGATTCCGACAACGGCGAGAATCAGAACAATGAAGAACCCGATTGAGATCAGGTATGTCTTGTCTTTTAACTTTGAGGTAATCTCGCGCTTGGCGACAAGCCAAATCAGGCTCATCGCTGGCCGGGCAGCGACTGTTTCCCGCTGCGTGCCGTGGGTACTCATGCCACAATCGCCTCTCGGAAGATCTCAGTTAGGGGCGGGGTTCGCCATCCGAACCGCTCGATAGGCCCAATCTTCATTGCCTCGGCGAGAATTTGTTGACTCATTTCGGGAGAATCAGGCGTCATTAGCGCGCGGGTGCCCGTTTCGGAGATGGCACTTACCCCAGACAATTGTTCGGTCCAGCCTGGTTGCGCACCGGTGATCACAATCTCCAACCGCTTGCGTGATTCTTTGGCACGAAGCTCATCGACCGGGCCGGTGGCAACCATCGTGCCGTTGTTGATGATGCCGACTGAATCGCAGAGTCGCTCCACCAAATCCAATTGGTGGCTGGAAAAGATCACCGGGACGCCCGCTTTCGCCTTCTCTAAAAGGCCGTCAGCGAGCGCATCAACAGCAACTGGGTCGAGCCCGCTGAATGGCTCATCGAGAACCAGAATGGCTGGATCAAAAACCAGCGCGGAGGCAAGCTGCACCTTTTGCTGATTACCTAACGAAAGTTTGTCGAGCGGGTCTTTGGCCTCCATCTTGACGCCAAGTCGCTCGATCCATTCTTCAGCTGATTTGCGTGCTGATGCTGCCGTCATACCGTGCAATTGACCGAAATACTGCAGCTGGTCAACTGGCCGCATTTTGGGGTAAAGGCCGCGCTCTTCAGGCATATATCCAATAGTACGACGGATTTCGCGATCGACCTTCGTCCCGTTCCAGGTCACCTGACCTGCCTCGGGGGTCAATAATCCAAGAATAACGCGCATCGTGGTGGTCTTTCCCGCGCCATTTGCACCGCAGAAGCCAAACATTTCTCCTGGCTTTATTGCAAATACGAGATCATCAAGCACTCGCTTGGCGCCAAAAGATTTGCTGACATGGTCAACGACCAACACAGTAAATACCCTTTCGAATAGGACATATTCAATGGTCCAGAGTACGCAGTGGGTATCGCCGGCGGTGATTCGGCCTCAAACTATTTGTTGTATTTTCTACGACCAATTGAGTTGGTCATTGACCAAGATTAGGCTGATTTGCGGTGTAATTCCAGAAAGCGCGGGCTGCGACGATAACGACCAACATCGCCACCACAATGACAACTCCGCCCGACCACAACGCGACTGCTGGTGTGGCTGCAGCAGCAACGACGCCGAGGCGCACATCACCGAGGCGCGGACCGCCAGCGACCACGACCATGAACACCCCTTGCATGCGGCCAAGCATCCGATCTGGGGTGCGCACTTGCAGCATCGTCATCCGCAATGACGCACTCACCAAATCAGCGGCACCGGCGATCGCGAGCAACAAGATCGCCAGCCACAGACTCGATGCGAAAGCAAAGGCGCCGATTGCCAGGCCCCACAGGATGATCGAATACACAATGACTGCACCGTGCCGGTTCAATCGTGAAATCCAGCCACTCATCACGCCAGCGAGAACTGCGCCAATTGACGCTCCGGCATAAAGCCAACCGATATTGCCGGCACCGAAAGTATTCGAAGCGAGTGCCGGAAACACAGCTTGCGGCCAGCCAAAGACCATCGCAAATAGATCCACCACGAATGTCATGAGCAGCACCGGCTGCGTGCGTAGGAAAGAGAAACCTTCCCACACATCCCTGAAGGCACCAAGAATTCGCCGCTCGGTGGCCGCATCAGGATTATCTGGCGGCATCGAAGGGATTCCCACCAGGGATGCCAATGCTGCGGTGAGCAAGATTGCTTCGCCGAGATAAGTCCATTGCAGGCTTAGCGCACCAATTGACCAGCCCGCGATGAGTGGTCCGATGATGACACCGAGTGATTGGGTGCCCGAGGAAAGGGTATTAGCCGCGGGCACAAGCTTCGCGGGCAACATTCGCGGCACCATGGCGCCGCGGGCCGGACGGGACACCGCCGCAGCACCTGATTGGATCGCGACTAACAACCACAGCAGCCAGACTGAGTTCAGATGGGCCGCGGATTGAACAAAGAACGCGATGCTGGTGATCGCGGTCGCTATGGTTGCCCAAATCACCAGGGTCCGTCGATCGACGGTATCGGCCATCGCACCACCGATGAGTCCAAAGACGATCAATGGGATCAGCGCAAAGATGCTGGTGTAGCCAACCATCGCGCTACTGCCAGTGACCCGATATACCTGGATTCCCACAGCAACCAAGGTCATCTGCGAGCCGATGATCGACAGCACGTTGCCATAAAATAGACGCCGGAAACTCGCATACGTGAACGGTCTGGTGTCCATCGCGATCGCGCTCACTCGCGCGCGCCGCGACGCCGGTACACCTTTGCTCAACTCAGTCTGCTCGTCGGTCAAGTCGGCTCGCTCGTTAGGCAGCTCCGTCCGATCGTTGGTGAGCTCCGGGTCGGTCCGATCGACTTCTTCAGGTTCGACGCTCAAGGTGCTAACCGTTCGCAAATCCAACCGTCATCGCCGCGCCGAAAACGAAACCGATCGTGCAATCGGCCACGATTTCCTTGCCAGAATTCGATCGTTCGAGGCACAATCCGATAACCACCCCAGTGATCTGGGCGGGTCAAAACTTCGGGCTGGTCACGCTCTAACTGTCCCATTACTACTTCGACATCGCTCAGCGCATCGATGACCTGCGATTGCGGGCTGGCAGCGCTCGCCACCTGCGACTCGTACGGCCTGGATGCGAAATAGGCGTCAGACTCAGCGGCGCTCACCTGGTCGGCCACTCCCTCGATGATGACCTGGCGGTGGATCGAGACCCACGAGAAGCACGCAGATATCTGCTGGTTTTCTGCCAGCGCCTGGCCTTTAAAGCTGTTGTAGTTGGTGAAGAAGGTGAAACCGTCCGGTCCATCGCCGCGTAGTAAGACGGTCCTGGCACGTACCTGGCCCGCTTGATCGGCGGTAGCGACCACCATGGCGTTCGGCTCGGGAACGCCTGACTGCGCCGCATCTTGCAGCCAGCGTGCGAACAGCGTGAAAGGGTCATCGCCCAGAGCCTGAGGGTCAAGGCGGGTCATGTCATAGTTCACCCGATCAGCGCGCACATCGAAACCCTGAGCGTCGTGTGGCACTTGCGACTCCTCTGCGACGGGGCCATCGTTCGCCCATTGCACGGTACTCCTGACGAGGCGCAACAGCAGCGCCAGGAGTACGAAAATCGCAGCGTGGTGATGGGGTAGGAAGCGCACCGCACACGTGAGCAGCTCGCGATCAGCTTGTCTACCTATCGACCTGCGATCACGGCTCTGCAGCAAGCTGCCTGCAGGCTCGCCTACTAGTGTCACGCTTCCCGCCTTGCCGGGGCGGAAGGGCCACCTACGGTTTGCGATTCATATCCGTTTTGACTGGTCGGTCTCGGTGTAGTTGAACAGCCCGCTGGTCCTATCGAGCAGTTTCTTGATCGTGATGTTGGCACCGTTTGGCACATCTGGGCGACACTTCGACACCGGCTCGTCGAAGGCGGCGGCGATGGG
>JBDTCL010000163.1:0-8478 GCA_039923595.1 Antricoccus sp.
ACGAGCAGGAGCCCGATCGGTACGACACCGTGCACGAAATAAGTGGCCGCTAAGGCAATCGCGGCGATGGTGACACCGAGCGCGATCACCGAGCGTTCACCTCGCCGGTCAGCGGCAACGCCCCAGGCGATCAAGGTCAACAACAACCCAAGAATGGGTGCTGAGATGACCAGTCCCGATTGAAAAAGCGTCAGTTGCTCGGCTGAGCGCAGTGCTGGGATGAGCATCGGCATGCCATAGACGAAAGAGCAGGTTGACGCTTGCGCGAAGACCCCGATCCCAAGAATCACCCATCGTCGCTGTTCGGTCATTTCTGGAATTCTACGGACTGTTTCTCATCATTTGAAAGCATATCCTGAAATATGGGATTGGATGGAGAGACAGTTTATCGCAGCCGGGCAATGATCGGCGAACACATCTGAAACAAGGTTCACCGCGACAAACGCCAGTCTCGAGGAAATCATAGGTGTCGGCAAGAAACCGAGCGACGGCGTTCGATCCGAAGGGCCGCGATTGTCAGGGTGACGTGCCACGACCGGCCACCCGAGCACATCCGGCGCGAGTATCTCGCGGGAGCTGTTTCGGATCGCGCTGACCACCGCGGCGGATCGGCGAGGTCAGCCGGTTGCCGACCCTGTTTATAGCCGCGGCCGCGAACAAGGCCGATGGCCGTGGGCTCAGCGGAACTTTCCTCAGAAAGCTCACAGGCACGGGATCTACCTTCAGCGTAATCATTCATCCTGATCTGTGGTCCACCCGCGGATCTGCGGCACCGATCTGAGGGGACGCTCCATGACTGGTATCGCCTCATCGTTGGCATCGACACACCGAGGTACAGTCGCTGCGACTCCCGATCACGGCCTGTGGGGGCCGTTCGAGCACGGATTCGTGCGTACTTCGCTCGGCAATGACTCTTGTGTGCTTAGGTTGGGCGCACCGTCGGCAACGAGCCTGACGAAATAGCCGAGACTGTGAGCGAAATGGGCATCGCCGTTGCAGACGCGCCAATGTACCGAAGATCGTCTCTGCGCTGTTTAAAGCGCCAGTCGAGTCGGTCACGGTGACATCGAATTTCCGCACCGGCTCCCATTATGGGCCTTCCGATGACCTGGCAAACCGAACATTCACAGCACGCGGATGCCGCCGAAACGAACCCGCGCATGTGGTGCTGGTGAGCCGGTGAGTTCTGACTTGGCTCATTTCGGTCCTCGAAGTCTTGGACTCATCTACCTCAGCGCGGGGCTCGCTTTTGCGCTAATCATCGTGACGGTGGCTCTGTGGGACATAGGTCGATTACGCGTGCTGCGCCGGGTCGTGGGTCTGAGCCTGGCACAGGGACTGATCCTGCTGGCGGCGTCCGTCATACTGAACCGGCAGATCGCGCTGTACGCGACCTGGAGCGACTTATTCGGGATTGGCAGATAGATGTTGCCGACGACTCTGCGACGTCCGGTGAGCACAACTGTGCCTTCGGACTGGCGCCTCGCGCCGAATGCGCTGTTGTTTCTGCTGCTGCTCATATTGGTCACTGTCGGAGTGATCGCTTTCGCGGCGTGGCAGTGGCGCAGACGGCGCGTGACCGGCCGAATCATGCTCGTGGTTTTGAGCCAGGTACTGGTCATGCTCTCGGTGCTGACCTACATCAACCGTGCCGATGATCTCATTACGACCTGGTCGTCGTTGGTGGGCTCTACCGCCGGGCAGTCACCGGCAGTGGTCTCTCGGTCGGCTGGCACTGGCGTCTTCGGCACCCGTGCGCCCAACAGCTGGAAGCTCACGCCAGCGCAGCGGCAGGTTGACATGTCCACGGCAGCGCACTCGACAGTCACGTCGATCACGATCGGTGGCGGCGCGACCGGGTACAACCTCAACGCACAGGTCTACCTACCCGGCTCGTACAACGATTCGCAGTCGGCGGCTCGCAAATTTCCGGTGCTCGAACTGCTGGCCGGCTTCCCTGGAAGCTACCTTTCCTGGTCCACCGGCATCCAACTCAAGCAAACCCTCGATGAGTTGATCGCACAGGGCAAGATGCCTGCGGTGATCGCGGTGATGCCCTCGCAGAACCCGCATCCTCCTGACAACTCCGAGTGTCTGAATGGCAGTCGGGCGGCCCATCCCGATTCCCGCGCCGAAACTTACCTGACAGGTGATGTTCCTGCGTACCTGGCGCAGCACTACCGAACCGGGCAGGGGCGAACTAACTGGGTGATCGGCGGATACTCCACCGGTGGGTACTGCGCGACGAATCTTGCGTTGCGCCACCCGGATCGATACGCATCAGTAATCGCGCTCTCCGGGTACTTCACCGCAATCCACAACGGCAACACCACGCCGCTATTTCAGGATCGACAGCGGCGTGCTGCCAACTCCCCCCAATTGACGGTCACCCAGCCGCACCCAAAGCTGGCGTTCTTCACGATCAATGCAAAGGATAACCTGCTCGATGCAGTTTCGAATCAGAATTTCATCAACGCCATTCCCGCCGCTGACGCGCACCTGGCTATGACGACGCAGTCCGGAGGACACACCCCACTGGTCTGGCGAGTCGGTAGCAGGTACGCGTTCATCTGGCTTGCGCAATTGTTCTCGAAATGACCGAAAGTGAAGTGTGCATCGATGTTCCGCCCTCGTTATGCGAATGTATCGCGGTCACTTGGAGCACCTCTTCGGAGTGCCCCATTCGGAGCGTCTGCGCCGTTGGCCGATAGCACCGCACCCCTGGCGTGCTTCGATACGACCGATGAATGACGAACCTGCGGTAGGTATGCACACGCTTGCGGGAGGTGGAGCGTGTGTATACGTACCGCGATTGGGGAGGAAGACGGTCAGGTTGAGCGGGCCAGCATGTAATCGACGAGTGCATCGAGGCAGTCGCGCGCTGCGCAGACAGGGAGAGATTCCAGTTGGGTACGGGCATCCTCGACGAACCGGGTCAGCACCGAGCGCGCCGCAGTCATCGCCTCAGACTCGCGCAGTAGCGCCAGAGCTTGCGCGTGGGTGGCCGGATCGGTGAGCGGACCAGCGTTCAGCAACGCCACCAACTGCGGGTCAGTGTCCGGGGATGCGAGTGCGAATAGCATCGGCAGGGTCCGCACGCCCTCGCGAAGATCGGTCCCTGTGGCCTTGCCCAAATCATCTGAGTCCGACGTGATATCGATCAAATCATCAGATAGCTGAAAGGCCATCCCGATTGATTCGCCGAACTGCCGCAATGCGTTCTCCACCTCTGCGGAGCAACCGGCGAACATCGCGCCGAATCGACCCGCAGTCGCGATCAACGACCCGGTCTTCTCTGCCAGGACCTGCAAATGGTGCTCGATGGGATCGACCCCAGCTGGAGGCTGAACGGTCTCGCGGATCTGACCAATCACCAGCCGCTCAAAAGTCTCGGCCTGAATGCGGACCGCCTCCGTGCCCAATTGAGCCACCAGCAACGAGGCACGAGCGAATAGAAAATCACCAGTCAGAATTGCGATGCTGTTATCCCACCGAGCGTTCGCGCTCGGCGCGCCGCGTCGAACGTCTGCCTCGTCCATCACGTCATCGTGGTACAGCGTGGCGAGGTGCGTTAGCTCAATCACGACCGCTGCCCGATCAATATCCGCGCGACCGGCCTCGCCGAATTGTGCGGCGAGCAGCACCAGCATCGGTCGAAAACGCTTGCCACCAGCGACAGCGAGATGGTCCGCTGATTCATTGAGGACCGGTTGATCGGATGCGCAGGTCTGTAACAGTAATCGTTCGACCCGTTGTAATCCATCGCGAAGATCAGCCGCTATCTGCTCATCAGGCAAATCTAGTCCAATAGCGAGCTTGCTTTCGGGCAGTCGAGTAGTCACGGCATCCATTTTGCCGCGATCCGGTACAACTTGCCACCTGGTGCGCTCAGCGCACCCGAGCACTCTGAGCTAGGCAACGAATCGGGATGCGACCTCGACCAGGTGCAGCAGCGGTCCTGGGATCACTCCTAAGAGCACGGTAGCGAACGTGGTGATTGCAATCACGGACGTCGTTGGGGTGCCCGGCAGCACGATCGTTGCTGGATCCGACTGGGCATCATAGAAATACATGAAAACGATGACCCTTAGGTAATACACCGCCGTAATGGCAGATAGCACGAGTGCCACCACGATCAACCACACGTGACCCGAGGCCGAGGCAGCGGTGAATGACTGCAACTTGCCGATAAAGCCAGCTGTGAGCGGCACGCCGGTCATCGACAGCATCATGACGGTCATCGCTGCGGCAATCATCGGACTACGCTTGCCCATTCCCTTCCAGTCGTCCATGTTCGTCGCTTCGCCATCTTCACGACGCACGATGCTCAGCAGCGCAAAGGCGCCGATCGCAGACAAGCCGTAGGTGAATGTGTAGAAGAGGGTCGCGGCGGTTCCGGCAACCGAGTTCGCGGTCACGCCAACAAGGATGAAGCCCGCGTGTGCGATCGAGGAGTACGCCAGCAGTCGCTTCAGATCAGTCTGCGCTAGACCGATCAGAGCGCCGACAACCATCGAAATGATCGCGATCCACGAAATCACCGGGGTCCAGACACCAGGCACACCGCTAAAGGCGACATACATCAGCCGCAAAATCGCAATGAACGCAGCGAACTTTGTCGCCGCAGCCATGAATCCGGCCACCGGGGACGGTGAGCCCTGATACACATCTGGCGACCAGGAATGGAACGGAGCGACACCGGCCTTGAAAAGCAGGCCGACGAGCAGCAACGCCATACCGAGGATCAGCAGAGAGTCGTGATCAGTGATGGTCCGCGATGCAGTTGAGATCGCGCGCAGTTCGATTGAACCGGCGAATCCATAGATCAGCGCTAGTCCATAGACAAAGAAGCCAGAGGCGAATGCGCCGAGCAAGAAGTACTTCAAGGCAGCTTCCTGCGATAGCAGACGTTTGCGGCGAGATAGCCCAGCCATCAGGTACAGCGGCAACGACAGCACTTCAAGCGCGATGAACATCACCAGCAAATTATTCGCGGCTACGAAAACCATCATGCCGCCAATGGAGAACAAGCTGAGTGGGAAAACCTCTGTTTGAACTCGCTCACTGGTCAATAGCGCACGATCGCTGCGGGATCCGACCGGCATCGCCGCCTCGGCGACGAAGACCGAACCAGCTGAATCAAGTGACCGATCGGCGAACAGCATGGTCGCGAGCAGTCCAAAGACCAAGATCGCACCCATCGAGACCAGTGCTGGTGAGTCAATCGAGATCGCCCCCGCCATCGTCAGCCCATTGTGGGACCGGACGGCAAAGACCGCGATAAATGACGCCACGATCGACACGATCGACAAACCGACTTGCGAAGGGAATCGCGCGGCCGCAGGAACGAACGCCTCGACCAACACGCCGATGCAAGCCGCGCCGAGGATGATCAGGATCGGCGACAGGCTGGAATAAGCGATGGACGGTGCCTGCAGAACCGAGGCAGCAAGGATACTCACTTTGAACCTCCATCCGAGATCGCGGCCGCACCGACAGTAGGCACCGGATCCTTGACTCCGACATCAGTATGCAAGGTCGCCTCCACGGCGGGTTTGATGACGTCAGTTATCGGTTTGGGGTACACGCCAAAAACGAGAATGAGCGCGACAAGCGGCGAAAGCACCCACAGCTCACGCTTGCTCAGGTCACCGAAAAGTTTCTTGCGGGCAACGACAAGCGGGCTTTCTGGCCCGTGCAGCGTGCGCTGAATCAACCACAGTACGTACAAAGCAGACATCACAATGCCGCCGGTGGCGATGATGGTGAATACCGGTTCGGTGCCGTAGGAACCAATCAGCACCAGGAATTCCGATACGAATGAGTTCGTGCCAGGCAGCGCCAGGGATGCCATACCGGCGATGACGAAAAAGCCCGCGAGTAACGGCGCCACTAAAAATATGCCGCCATAATCGCGAACTCGGCGCGAACCGCCTCGCGCAACCACCATGCCGACGACCAGGAACATCATGCCGGTGGAGATGCCGTGGTTGACCATATAGAGAACGGCGCCCGTGCCGGCCTGCGTCGTGAACGCAAAAATACCAAGCACGATAAAGCCAAAGTGCGCAATCGATGTATAGGTGACCAACCGTTTAATGTCATCGGCGCCGATCGCTTGGAACGCGCCATAGATAATGCCTATCACCGCGAGTACGAGCACCAGTGGTGCAAGTTTCTGCGACGCCCATGGCGCTATTGGCAAGCAGTATCGTAAGAAGCCGAACGTACCTACCTTGTCCAAGATGCCTAACAGCAGCACGCTGCCGCCCACCGGACCTTCGGCACCTGCCTTTGGCAGCCAGGTATGGAATGGCACCAATGGCGCCTTGATTGCGAACGCGACAAAGAAGCCTAAGAAAATCCAGACTTGCTGCGTATGGCTTAAATCGAGCTGCCGAAGCGCGTCCCATGAGAATGTCGGCTTGCCAGTGTCCTGCTTGCTGATTACATACAGTCCAATGACGCTGGCCAGCATGACCAAGCCACCGACGAGGCTGTAGATAAAGAACTTCATCGCCGCTGCACGCCGCTGCGATGCACCGTAACCACCGATGATGAAGTACATCGGAACCAGCATGATCTCGAAGAAGATGTAGAACAAGAACACATCGGTCGCGGCAAAAACGCCGACCATGCAGACTTCGAGCACCAGAATCCAAGCGAAGAGCCTCGCCACATCGTTCGATGGCGCAAGTTGCGGATCGGTGCTGTCTGGCGCGTTTATCTCATCGCCGAGCGAGTTGTGGTTCCACGAAGCAATCATCACTATCGGCACCAGCAGCGCGATCAGCACCAGCATCACCAGCGCGATGCCGTCGGTGCCAAGGGAAAACTTTGCACCGATGGCGGTAATCCAGTTGAAGCTAGTGACGAACTGCAGTCTTGGACCGGTCGGCTTGAACGACACCCACATCAAGATCGCCAACAGCAACTCCAGCAAGGAAGCGCCAACGGCGACCTTCTTAGCCAAATCCTTGCTCTGCGGATCCCGGCCGATCACCGTAACGAGGATTGCACCAGCAAGTGGCAACAAAAGCAGCAGCAGGAGGAACGGAAAGTTGCTCACGCGAACCTCACCATGACCAGGGCAACGGCGATAATGATGACGCCACCGAGCATTGAGAGCGCATAACTGCGAACCGCGCCGTTTTGGGTCTTGAGTAATCGATTCGATCCGCCGGTCAGCACGCTGGAGATACCGTTGACTGCACCGTCCACGCCGTGCTCCTCCAGCCATAATGATGCACGAGTAAGAGCAAGCCCGGGCCGTTCGAACACCGCCTCGTTAAACCGATCACCGTACAAGTTGGCGCGTGCAGCAGTGACCACCGGCGACACTCTGACAGGCGCGACCCTCGGCACCTCGCGGCGACCCACGAAATACCACGCGGCAACGACGCCGAGCGCGACCAAGACGAGAGTGATAATCGAGATCGCCGAGCTCGATAGCGGGAAATTCTCCAGCGCGTCGTGCGGCTCGACGGTCTTGCCAACCGTCGTCGATAACCATTTGGGCACATCGAAAACGTCAACGAATAGCCAACCACCGAAGACCGAACCGACAGCTAGCAAAATCATCGGCAGCGTCATCGTCAGCGGTGACTCGTGCGGATGCACATCCTTTTCCCACCGTGGTTTGCCGAAGAACGTCATCAGAATCAGTCTTGTCATGTAGAACGCGGTCAATCCCGCACCGATCAAGGCCGAGAGCCCAAGGATCCAACCTTTCGCACCGCCAGCCGCAAACGCCGATTCGATAATCGGATCCTTTGAGAAATAGCCGGAGAAGAACGGGAACCCGATAATTGCCAGATAACCAAGGAAGAATGTCGCAAAGGTGATCTTCATGTGTTTCCACAGACCACCGAACTTGCGCATATTGACCTCATCGTTCATGCCGTGCATAACCGAACCGGCGCCGAGGAACATTCCAGCCTTGAAAAAGCCGTGTGCCAGCAGGTGGACAATCGCCAGCGCATACACGCCCGGGCCAAGGCCCACAGCGAGAAACATGTAGCCAATCTGACTAACCGTGGAATACGCGAGCACCTTCTTAATATCGTCATACGCACAGCCCGCGATGCATCCGTAGATCAGCGTGACCGCACCGATTATGGCGACGACCAGACGAGCGGTTTCACTAGTATTGAAGATCGGATTGGAACGGGCGATCAGATATACACCCGCGGTCACCATCGTCGCGGCGTGAATCAGCGCCGACACCGGAGTGGGGCCTTCCATTGCATCGGGCAGCCAGCCTTGCAACGGGACCTGACCAGATTTGCTACAGGCACCCAACAACAGCAGCAGACCGACCGCGGTCATCGCTCCCGCGGTGGCCTTGCCAGCACCGGCGAAAATAACTGCATACGACGTAGAGCCAAAAATGTGAAACATGATGAAAACGGCGATTATCAGGGCCATATCGCCGACCCGGTTCATGATGAAGGCCTTCTTGGCTGCGCTCGCTGCGAT
>JBDTCL010000164.1:0-9242 GCA_039923595.1 Antricoccus sp.
GCGGCGATTTTGCTGGTACTCATCACGATTCCTGGCGCAATCGCACTCATTAATAATCCATTTCCGACAATGCGACTATGGGACTCACCCGGGCAACTTGGCGCTGCTGCGATCATTGTCGCGGGCGCCATTGCCGCGACGGCATCGCGCGATCGACTGCAATCGATCATTTTGGTGGGCGTCACCGGATATGGCATGGCGTTGCTTTTTTTGCTCCATGGCGCACCAGATCTGGCGTTGACGCAGATCCTGGTCGAAACCGTTTCGTTGTGCGTTTTCATCCTGGTCACGCGCAGGCTGCCACCTCGTTATCGTGATCGACCGCGTCGGTTATCGCGGCTGTGGCGGCTGTCGATCGCGCTGGCCAGCGGCGCAATCGTGGCACTGATCGCAATGCTAGCCACCGACGCCCGCCGGGCAGTGCCGGTATCTGTCGGTTTCGCCAAGGCAGCTGTCGAATTCGGCTATGGCAAGAACATCGTCAATGTCACCCTTGTCGATATTCGGGCGTGGGACACCCTCGGTGAGATTGCGGTACTCGTTGTCGCGGCGACCGGCGTCGCTAGCCTGATATTTCTGCATACTCGCAATACCGACTTGCAGCGCTCGGCGATGAGCGGCAGCGGAAACAGTTGGCTACGTGCGGCGCACCGCGTTCGTCCCGAGCGTCGATCGGTCATCTTTGAAGTCACGACTCGACTAATTTTCCACGCCATGATCGGATTCGCGATCTACTTACTATTCGCTGGCCATAATGCGCCCGGTGGTGGCTTCGCCGGCGGCCTCGTCGTCGGCCTCGCGCTCCTTGTTCGTTACCTCGCTGGTGGCCGGTACGAGCTTGATGACGCAGCGCCGATCGATGCCGGCTTGCTGCTTGGTATCGGGCTGACGATGGCCATCGTCACGGCACTAACACCGTTAGCCTTTGGCGGCGCGATCTTGCAGAGTGTGTCCCTCGATTTCACCTTGCCGATGTACGGATCGGTGCACATTGTGACGTCGCTATTTTTTGATATCGGCGTTTTCCTGATCGTGATCGGTCTGATGCTCGATATTGTTCGCAGTCTCGGTGGCGGTATCGATCGGGATGCCGCCGAGCCTGCCGCAACCCCCGAGGGAGCGCTGCAGTGATGACCTGGGCCGATTCGGCCGTACAGACCGCGCAACCCAATGTTGTTTTGATCATCGTCTGCGCCGTACTTGTCGCCACCGGTGTTTTCCTACTTTTGGAACGCAGCCTGACCCGGGTCCTTCTCGGCGTCGTACTTGCCGGCAACGGTGTCCTAGCGCTTTTTCTGATCGTCGGCGGCAAAGCAGGCAAGGCACCTCTGGTTGGCGTGAACAATCCTGACCAGATGAGTGATCCACTACCACAAGCAATGATGCTGACGGCCATCGTGATTACGCTCGCCACCGTCGCATTCGTTCTAGCAATGGCTTATCGGCAGTGGCAACTTACCGGCAGCGATGACGTGCAAGATGATGTAGAGGACCGACGTCTGCAGCGACTCGCACGCGAAGACGCTACGTCGGAGACCTTCGATAACAGTGCAGTGCGCACCATTGATTCCGATGAATTAGCCGTGGACGAAGTGCAAGCGGCAAACTCCGACCTTTATCTCGGGGGCGATTCGATTGCCGAACAAATCGGCGATGCGATGCCAGCGAGCAGTCCGGATGACGTGACGAGATTCGACCGATGAACAATATCGTCGCGCTTCCCGTCCTGCTGCCGTTACTCGGTGCCGGCGTCAGCCTTGCCCTGCGCGGACGCCCACTTGCTCAACGGTTTGTCAGTATCAGTTTCCTCAGTGCCGTCGTGGTCATCGCCGCCTATTTGATGTGGACAACCGATCAGCATGGCCCACAGGTACTTTGGGTCGGCGCTTGGCCGCAACCATTGGGCATTGTCTTGGTCGCCGACAGACTCTCAGCGTTGATGTTGCTTGTCTCATCCACCGTCACCCTCATTGTCGTGATTTTTTCCATCGGTCAGGGTGTCGCTGATCGCGACGAAGCCACGCCCATCACGATTTATTACCCGACCTATCTCATCTTGGCTGCGGGGATTGCCAACGCTTTTCTTGCTGGTGACTTGTTCAATTTGTTTGTCGGTTTCGAAGTCCTACTCTTCGCCTCGTACGTCCTGCTGACGCTCGGTGGCACGGGTGAACGCATCCGCGCTGGGACGACCTACGTCGTGGTGAGTTTGCTTTCCTCGCTATTGTTTTTGGTGAGTATTGCGGTGATATATGCCGCAACTGGAACGATCAACCTCGCTCAACTCGCGCAACGCATCGCCGATCTGAATCCTTCGGTAAGCCTGGTACTGCAACTGCTGCTCCTCACGGTGTTTGCAATCAAGGCCGCTGTCTTTCCGATGTCTGCATGGCTTCCCGATAGCTATCCCACAGCACCTGCTCCCGTGACCGCTGTCTTCGCCGGACTGCTGACCAAGGTCGGCATCTATGCGATCATCCGTACCCAGACATTGCTGTTTCCGCACTCCCCGTTGTCTGGCCTGCTGATGTGGGCGGCTTTGCTGACCATGCTCGTAGGAATTCTCGGTGCGGTGTCGCAATCGGACATCAAACGGATGTTGTCTTTCACGCTGGTGAGCCATATCGGCTATATGGTCTTCGGCGTCGCGCTCGGCACCGAAGAGGGTTATGCCGGAGCAATCTTCTACGTCGTGCATCACATCGCGATCCAGTCAGCGCTTTTTCTGATCGCGGGCCTTATCGATCGAGTCGGTGGATCGACCTCGGTGCTCAAGCTCGGTGGACTCGCCGCAATCTCACCGCTGCTCGGATTACTGTTTTTCGCCGGGATCATGAATCTGGGGGGCATCCCGCCGTTCTCGGGATTTTTGGGCAAGGTCGCACTGATGCGTGCTGGTATCGACTTCGGTACACCGCTTGCCGTCGTCCGGGTAGTAGCTGGAGTCGTGACGAGTCTGCTGACGCTGTACGCACTCGCAAAGGCATGGACACAGGCATTTTGGCGGTCGCCTAATCGTGCGGTGGTTCGGGCTGTGGCTACTGCTGAGGACCTCGACATCTATCACCTGGCCGATCACAACGATTACGAGCTCGAGCGCCGCGATGTCTCTGAGGCTGAATCAGAAACCGAGGATCGTCCTCGACGCCGTGCGTTGCCGCGTTCTATGGTTGCCGCAGCCTCGGTCATGGTGGCACTCAGTATGGCGCTCACCGTCCTCGCAGGACCGCTATATAGCTATTCCGCTCGGGCCGCACACGATCTGCTCAAGCAGACTCCTTATGCAGAGGCAGTATTGAAGGGCCCGCCCTCGTGACCGGGCGACGTCGAAGCTTCCAGCCCCGCGCGATCATCGCTGTTGCGGTGGTGTGGAATTTGCTGTGGAGCGATCTGACTTGGGCCAACGCGATCAATGGCATCTTGATCGGCTGTGTGGTCGTGACCGTCTTTCCGTTACCGTCGATCCCCTTCGTCGGCACGGTACGACTCTGGCCGTTGGCAAAACTAACCGGACACTTCCTCATCGATTTGGTCCGTTCCTCATGGCAAGTGTCCCTCGCTGCGCTGCAGCCCCGGTTAGATAGTGCGAGCGCGATCATCGAAGTACCGATGCATTTCCATTCTGATTTGTATTTGACCCTCACCGCGGCGCTGGTCACCCTGGTACCGGGCTCGGTCGTCGTTGAGGCCCGCCGAGAGGCCTCAGTGCTTTACATTCACGCCCTCGGCACCCGCACCATGGCAGACCTCGCAGATGTCCGCGATAACGTACTCACCATCGAACGCCGGGTTCTAGAAACATTTGGCTCGCGAAGCGAACTCGCTGCTTATCGTGCGGCGCTTGCCGATGATCGGAGTGTCTCATGAGCATCGCCCTAACGATCGCCGCCGGAATGCTCGTCATCGCGGCGTTGCTGTGCGTCTACCGCATCGCTCGCGGTCCACGCAGCCTCGATCGAGTGGTTGCGGCCGATGTGCTAGTTGTCATCGTCGTCGCCGGTCTCGGCATCGAGGCAGCGATCAGCGGTCACAACTCGACCCTTTCCGTGATGGTCGTGGTGTCGATGGTCGGCTTTGTCGGCGCCGTCAGTATTGCCCGATTCATCGCCCGCAAGGAAAGCGAGCCGAGCGGATGAGCCAAATCTTGGATATCGCCGGAGCCGTGTTCCTGGTAATCGGCTCAGCGATGTGCCTACTTGGTGCGATCGGCCTCGTTCGATTCGTCGATGTGCTGGGCCGGATGCATGCGGCCACGAAGCCGCAAACTCTCGGGATCTTGAGCATTGCGATCGGGCTCTCACTCACATTACGAAGCTGGCAAACCTGGACGCTGATGCTGCTGGTGGTCATCATGCAGACCCTTACGGCACCGGTTGCCGCACATATGGTTGGCCGGGCTGCCTATCGCACCGGTCAGTACCGCGCCGACGTCCTCATCCGAGATGAGCTCGGTGAGGCACTCGACCGCGCGCAGGATGACTAGTCAGACGCGAGCAGTGTCCTTGCCGAAGCGCCATGCCGCGCCAGCTGCGAAGATCACCAACCAGGCCACCGCGTTAATTACCCAGACGAAGTTGAACGGCTGCCCTTGTAGCCACGCGTGAGCGAGCTGGTTGATGCCGTACATCGGAGTAAATGACGCGAATACCTCAAACCCGCTGCCGGCAACCACTGGGATGAAAACCCCTCCGGCGAATGCGAAAACGACTAATGCAAACGACAGCAATTGCATGACGTTCTCAGTCGGAAGCAGATATCCCATGAAGAGGCCGAAGACTGCAAAGAGCAACGAGCCGATCCACACTGTCAGACCGGTCAGTACCCAGGCCGAGGCCGGCATATCTGCCTTGCCGGTGATCAACGCGACGATGTAAACCGCCAGCGTTGAGGCCAATCCAAGACTCATCGCCGTGATTGCCTTAACCATGATGTATGCGAACGGCGATAACGGGGTCAGGCGCAATTGCCTGCTCCAGCCCTGCGCGCGTTCAATCGACACGGTTGATCCACCCGCTGTTGTCGCCAACGCGGACCCGTAAAGCGCCATGCTGATCGCGACGTATGCGGCATAGTTTCCCGAGCCGTAACGACCAGCGTATGTCTGCAGGAGACCGAAAATGATGTAAAACACCACGGGCAGCAAAATGGTAAACATCAACGTACGTTTATTGCGCAATAACCGGCGCGTTTCCAACCCGATCAAGGTTGTATTGAATCCGCCAAGCGGTGGACGGGGTCGGTCCAGACGCAACCCAGGCGTGCTGCTGGTCATGAGGATTCCTTCTGAGAGTTGTTTGGTTGATCGCCGGTCAACGCAAGGAATGCATCCTCTAGGCCTTGAGCAATGATCTCGATATCGTGGGCGCTGGTCTGTGTGAGCAAATAACGCGCGACTTCATCGGTATTCTGCGAGGTGATGACTAGCCGTTCCCCGCGCACCTGGAAGCTATCCACGGCGGGAATTGACTTGACGAGCGCCTCGGTGAGACCGGGGATCGTTGCATTCACGGTCCGTCCTGAGCCCATCGCCTTGATCTGCGCCGACGTGCCATCGGCCACGATTTCGCCCTTGCGGATAACGACGACTCGATCTGCGTAAAGGTCGGCCTCTTCCAGGTAATGCGTCGCGAACATCACGGTGCGACCTTTTTGAGCATCACCCCGGATCGCCGCCCAGAAATCGCGACGGCCTTCGACGTCCATTCCTTGGGTTGGCTCGTCGAGCAACAGCAACTCTGGATCACATAGGAGTGCCATTGCAAAACGAATCCGCTGTTGCTCACCACCGGAGCATTTGCCGACCATTCGTCCAGCAAGATCAGCGATACCGGCGCGAGCCATGACTTCGGCAATCGGCTCAGTCGAGCTAAAGACGCTCGCGGTGTAACGCAGCGTCTCATCGACTGTGAAATCCTTCAGTAGCCCACCGGTCTGCATGACCGCCGACACCAGCCCGCGACTAATCGCCTCGTCCGGTTTCATGCCATAGACCTGTGCAGTGCCACTCGTGGGCGTTGAAAACCCGAGAATCATATCGATAGTTGTGGTTTTGCCCGCGCCGTTAGGCCCGAGGAAGGCAACAATCTCGCCCGACTGAACGGTGAGGTCAACGCCGTTGACGGCGTGTACATCGCCGAAGCTCTTGTGCACGCCGCGAAGTTCGATCGCTGCCGGGGCTGCGACTGAGGCGTTCGTCGAGCGGTGGGCGTTGGGCTCGGCACTAATCATGCAGTAAGTATGAACGTATGATTGCCGTGACTAATAGACATTGCTGGCGACTTCGGCAATACCTGACCTCAATTTCATGAACCTGAGCGCCGTTAGGCTGCCGACGGATGTCCACTCGGCGAATGTTACTGAGATGCCGACACCGTTCCATATCTTTGCACGACCTCAACCTTGAACCCGAGATTGAGATTGAGTCCGAACTTCAACTCGTGCCCGGAGTCTCAGAAGTCATTGACTCAGTTCAGTTGCTCGGAGCATACTTCAACGAAATGTCGAATATGTCACGCATCCGTTGAAAGTAGGTTCATCCATGGCTAGTACGATTCCGGCCACCGGTCCGCCCGTCTAGTTCGCGCTTCTCATCTGGTTCGTGCCCGCGCGGCAGTTGGCTGTAGCGCGACCGATTGACCATCGGCCGGTACTCCGACAGGGCCGCCGCATGCATCAGCCTGCGAAGAAGCGCAGACTGATGTCTTCCACTGAGATGCCACGTAAGGAAATGATCGATCAGTGACCGCATTGCCGAGCACACCCGCTGAGTGGCAGTCCGATCCGGACATCCAACGAATTCAGAAGCGTACGGTGCGCGTGCTCATTCTCTCGCAGATCATTGGCGGGGTCGGGGTCGGCGCCGCCGCATCGATGGGATCGCTGCTGGCCGAATCAATCACGAACTCCGAATCACTTGCCGGCATCGCCCGAACCTCCTCGACTCTTGGTGCCGCAGTCGTCGGTCTGCCACTCGCACTGCTAGCCATACGACGCGGTCGGCGCGGGGCACTGAGTCTGGGCTGGGCGGTCGCCGCCCTTGGCGGTATCGTGCTGGTCGTTGCTGCTGTGACGAGCAGCGTCGTGCTGCTCGTTCTCGGCATGTTGATGTTCGGCTCAGGCAGCGCGACGAATTTGCAGAGCCGATACGCCGCGGCGGATCTGGCCGCACCGTCACACCGGGCTCGAGCGCTGTCGATGGTGGTCTGGTCCACCACCATCGGTTCAGTCCTCGGACCGAATCTCGCCGGGCCCGGGGCGGTGGTTGCGCGTTCGCTGTCGATCCCGTCGCTGTCCGGCGCGTTCGTGATCGCATCGGTCGCGCTGGTTATCGCGGCAATTGTCATGGCAATCCTGCTGCGACCGGACCCGCTGCTCGAAGCGCGCAGCCGTGACGCAGCCGCCGTCGCCGCTGAGACCGGCCGCGAATTAGAGGCACGAGAGCCGCATAATCTGCGCGCAATTCTGGCCCTGATCGCCAAGACCCCCGCAGCCCGCTTTGCCTTCGTGGTGGTGATCCTCGGCCACACCGTGATGGGCGCGGTGATGACGATGACGCCGGTACATATGAGCATGCACGGCGCATCGCTGAGCCTCGTGGGACTGACAATTAGCGCGCATGTGCTCGGGATGTTCGCTTTCTCCCCGTTCGTGGGTGCGCTTGCCGACCGGTGGGGTCGGGTGCAAACGATCGTGGCTGGTCAGGGGCTCTTTGTGCTGTCCGCGATCTTCGCCGGACTCTCGGGCGGGTCTGTCGTCCTGGTGACGATCGGGCTGTTTCTCCTTGGCCTCGGTTGGTCGTTCAGCCTGGTTGCGGGTTCGGCGATGCTCAGCGACTCCGTCCCGACGTCGATCCGTCCGGCCGTGCAAGGAACCGCTGATACCAGCATGAACATCGTCTCAGCCATCGCAGCGGGCCTCTCAGGGCCGATCCTGATGGGCTGGGGTTTTGGCGGACTGAACATTGTTGCCGCCGTGCTAGTCATTCCGGTATTACTACTGTTGCCGACCATGCGCGGCAAACGACGCGGCGACGGCGCAGTCGAAACCCCCGATCCAGAGTTGATCCCATCCGACACAGTCTGACGAGCCGTAAGGTCCGGTGGAGGGAGCGGGAACGAGATGCCTGCCTGGATCTGTAAAACATGTGCTGTGCAATATCCAGACACCGAAGCGCCACCGGCACATTGCCCGATCTGTGAGGATGAGCGACAGTATGTCGGCTGGCAGGGTCAACGATGGACGACGCCTGCTGAACTCACCACCGCCCATCAAACGGACCTGCGCGAGGAAGAACCGAACTTAATTGGTGTTGGCATGAAGCCAGCATTCGGTATCGGCCAACGAGCGCTGCTCGTTCGTACTGCGCGCGGCAATGTGCTGTGGGACTGCACCGCGATGATTGACGACGATGCGAAGCAACGAATCTTCGATATCGGCGGTATAGCTGCAATCGCGATGTCACATCCTCATTTCTATGGTGCTCACGTCGACATCGCGAATGATTTCGACGCCCGCGTTTTCATTCCAAAAGTCGATCAGCAGTGGATCCAGCGCCCATCACCGCGCATCGAACTGTTCGATGACGAGGTCGAACCGGTGCCCGGAATGACACTTGCGCGGATCGGCGGTCACTTCGACGGTGCCGCCGTGTTGCACTGGCCAGCCGGATCGGACGGTCGCGGAGCGCTGCTGACCGGCGACACGATCACCGTCGTCCAGGATCGGGCTTGGGTGAGCTTCATGTGGAGTTACCCAAATCTGATTCCCCTGGATGAAGCAACCGTTCTCGATATCGCTAAACGCGTCGAACGGTTTCGCTTCGACCGCGTATACGGCGGTTGGTGGGGACGGGTCGTGGTCGAGGATGGCGCCACAGCGATCCGGCGCTCAGCAGATCGATATGTGGCGCGACTGCGCGGCGACAGGCCCCGCTGATTTAGGCAGTTCGGCGAAGCAAATCGCAGTGCAGATCTTCGCGTATTCGGTGCACCTGTTGGTGGGGCAATTCCGATCGTTCAGGGTGTTGCGGCTACGTGTGCCTCGAGGCAACCAAAGGCGTAGTCGAGCGCATCCATCGCGAGATCCACGTACTGGGCATGCGCAATGTCCGGCTCGGCGCCACCGGCCGGTCGCCGTTGAATGTTTATTACTCTTCGTGGTGGCCGCAGCCGCAGTCGGAGGTGCCGAATCCGGCGCCTTCGGCGTGGTGGCTTCCGGTATTCGCTGGCATGTCCAGCATCGGG
>JBDTCL010000165.1:0-2826 GCA_039923595.1 Antricoccus sp.
AGGTTGCGCAGTCATGGACCCTCCTTTGGTATAGGAAGGAGTCTTGCGCGTGCGCCATGAAGCTGCGGGTCAGGCGAAGTCGACTGTGCACTAGGGCAAAAATTGTGGAAAGCCTTCGTTGTCGGCAGCTGATTGTGGGGGTCTTGTGCTAGGGCCGGGCAATAAGGGCCGTAAACCGGCTGCGGCGCGTTGTGGGCTAGGCGCTGCCGGGCACGTCGAAGTCGGGCTTATCGAGTTCTTCGATGTTGACGTCTTTGAACGTCACCACCCGCACATTTTTGACAAATCGTGCCGGGCGATGAATGTCCCAGACCCAGGCGTCGGACAGGCGCAGTTCGAAATACACTTCACCGTCCGGATTACGCACCTGCAGATCTACGCTGTTGGTCAGATAGAACCGGCGCTCAGTCTCAACCACATAGCTAAATTGCCGTGCAATGTCTTTGTATTCCCGATAGAGCTGTAGCTCAAGCTCTGTCTCATACCTTTCGAGATCTTCTGCGCTCACTACACCACTCCTGACTGCTTCGATTCGTCGATGATCCGCCGCACATTGGCATAACTATGACGATGCTGCTCGCACGGCCCGTATTTCGCTAGTGCGACATGATGCTCAGCGGTGTTGTAACCCTTGTGCACGTCAAATCCGTACTGCGGATAGTCCTTGTGCAGTTCTACCATCATCCGATCCCGGCTCACTTTCGCCAAAATACTCGCAGCAGCAATACAACCTGCGACCTGATCGCCCTTCCAGACCGCTAATGCAGGACCCGGTAAGCCGTCGACCGGGAATCCGTCGGTAAGGGTGTACATGGGTACCGGGCGCAATGCTGCGACCGCTCGTCGCATTGCTTGAACATTAGCCACGTGCAGCCGGATCCGGTCAATTGTCGGCGCCGATATTGTCACGACCTGCCACGTGAGCGCCCGATCGATAATCAGCTCATACAGCCTCTCGCGCGCTGCAGCAGAAAGTAGTTTCGAGTCAGTGAGCCCCGCTATTGTGCCTCGTCGGCCCGGCGGCAAGATGCACGCGGCTGCGACCAACGGCCCGGCACAGCTACCACGACCAGCCTCATCGGCTCCGGCGATGAGGCTGAATCCGGCCCGGCGCAACGTTGATTCTATGGTTCGGCCGGCATCGGTGCCCTGGCTGTGAACCCGGCGAACGACCGCCCGATCAGGCCGAATTAAGGTCGGTATTTCGGCAAGCGATTTCAAGGTCATCGGGATCAGCTCCGTCGGTTGCCGATTGCACTGCGCAAACGAGATCGCCGACGCAACCACAGTATCGAAATCGGCAGCAGCAACCCCTCCCCCGATACCGGGACGATCGGTGGACCAGTAGCAGACGGTTCTACGCCTGGATTTGATAGCCAATTAGCTCTACTGAATGGCCACACAATGGCAAATGCACGGCCAATGACGTTGGTCGTCGAGATGGTTCCTTGGTATGGGTCGCCGAGATGATAACGCGAGTCGGCCGAGTCATTTCGATGATCGCCCATCATGAACATTCGGCCCTTAGGCACCGTTATGGGCCCAAATTGTTTCGGGTAACCGGTAGCACCTGGGTCGATAAATACGTACGGTTCAGTCAGCTTTTTGCCGTTGACGGATATATTTCCAGCCGCATCGCCAGCAATGGTCTGGCCGCCAACAGCGATGACACGTTTGACGAGATCCTTTTCCGGCGGTGGCGCGGCGCCAATAGCTTGCTTTAGCCACAACCATGTTTCGCCGACGACGTTTGAGGGTTGTTGGTAGGTAGTTTCTGGATCCCAACTGTTTGGTGCCTTGAAAACTACGACATCACCGGGTTCTGGATCACCGAACCAATAGCTCATTTTATTCACCAGTATCCGGTCGCCGACGCAGCCCGGACAACCGTGCAGGGTGTGCTCCATCGATGCCGACGGGATCCAATACGGCTGGATGATGAAAGTCTTCAACAAGATCGCAATCACGATTGCGATTGCTAAAAGCAGCGGTAGTTCTTTGAGCCATTGAACGAAGCCCGACCGAGCTGATTTTTTGCGCCGATCTGAGCGAGGTACATAAGCGTCATCGGCCGCTGCATCCTCAATGTGACTAGTGCCAACGCCACCGGCAACTACCTCACCGGTAGCCCCGTCACCGGTTACCACCTGGCTGGTCTCAGGCTCAGCCGCACGGATCGAGCCAGAAACAGGGTGGCCGAGAATTAACTCATCAGTCTCGACGGTGCGCGGCGGAGTGGGGTCACCCTCATCAGGTTTATCGTTCATCGAGCTCAGCCTAAGCCTGTAGCGGCAACGTTGCGGTGATCTCGCCATTCGATAGGTAGCCGAAAGGCGCGTCGCATTGCTGCTGACGCGCCGGTGGCGGATGAATCACTAGACGTTAACGCGACGTTCTTTGATCTTGGCTGCCTTACCGCGAAGGTTGCGCAGATAGTAGAGCTTGGCGCGGCGCACGTCGCCGAGACTGACAACTTCGATCGCTTCGATGATCGGAGTGTGCAGCGGGAAGGTGCGCTCGACGCCGATTCCCGAGGAGACCTTGCGCACCGTGAAAGTTTCGCGGGCGCCCGAACCGTGGCGGCGAATGACCACTCCTTGGAAATCCTGGATTCGCGAGCGCGTTCCTTCGATGACTTTCACGCGTACTTTGACCGTATCGCCGGGGCGGAAGGCTGGGATGTCAGCACGGAGCGTCGCCGCGTCAATGTCGTCGAGCACGTTCATGATGTAGTCGCTTCCTCAATATTTCATTAGTACGTGTACAAGTTGGCCACATTGGCATCGGTCGCCGTTCAGAAGGCAACCTATCTAGTGTGCCTTACGC
>JBDTCL010000166.1:0-3694 GCA_039923595.1 Antricoccus sp.
CAGTGGGCCCAAGTTGCCGCCAGCCACCAGTTACGCATCAATCCAAAGTTCAGCTCTACGTCTGGCGGACTAGCTAGCGATTACGACGGCTTCTGTACCACCTATGCAGGGGTCGCAACAGCGCCTGGCGCGCTTAAGTTGCGGACACTCGCTAAGAAGACACTGGTTATCCTCGACGAGGTGCATCACGCCGGAGATGCAAAATCTTGGGGTGAGGCGGTTCGCTTGGCTTTCACTCCAGCAGTTCGCCGGATGTCACTGACGGGCACGCCATTTCGATCTGATGAGCACCCAATTCCGTTTGCGATCTACGAACCACTCGGCAACGGCACCTCGCGATCGGTTGCCGATTTCACCTACGGTTATGCCGATGGACTCGCTGATGCCGTGGTGCGACCGGTGCTGTTTATGGCTTATTCCGGTGATGCGCGATGGCGGACGAAGGCCGGCGACGAGATCGAGATGCGCCTGGGCGATGTTGGTCTGGCAGAGCAGACGCAGCGTGCGTGGAATACCGCGCTCGACCCCCACGGCGACTGGATCGCCGCTGTATTACGCGCGGCAGATCGACGGTTGATGCAACTGCGGCGGGACGGTGCTCCAGATGCTGGGGGACTAGTGATCGCCAGTGATCAAGCCTCGGCCCGCGCATACGCTGACTTGCTCGAACACATTACCGGTCAGAAACCAGCTTTGGTGCTCTCTGATGATCGTGGGTCCAGTGCGCGTATCGCAGCGTTTGGTTCCTCTACCGAGCCGTGGATCGTCGCGGTGCGAATGGTCAGCGAAGGGGTGGACTTACCACGACTTGGAGTCCTGGTCTATGCCACCAACGTCGGAACGCCGATGTTTTTTGCCCAAGCAGTCGGCCGCGTGATTCGAGCACGGCGTAGCCGCGAAACGGCGACCGTATTTCTGCCATCAATCGCCCGTCTGCGGGTGTTGGCAAGCCAGATGGAAGCCGAACGCGATCATGTTCTCGGGGCCCCGAAGCATCCGTCTGTTTGGGATGCCGACGATGTACGTCCGCTAAGTGATGAGGGAGAGCAGCCCGAAGGTGCCTATGAAGCACTCGGTGCGTCGGCAGATTTTGACGATGTCATTTTTGATGGCAGTACGTGGGGGAGCGCCGCAGATCAAGAGGATGAGCAAGAGTTCCTGGGTATTCCGGGTTTACTTGAGGCAAGTCAAGTGACCGCGCTATTGCGCGAGCGCCAAGACAAGCAGCTTAAGAAGGCAATGCGACCTGCGCGGGCATCGATCGCTGATGAGCTACCAACCCATCGTGCTCATCACGAAGTGATTGCCGGCCTACGACGCGAACTCAATTCACTTGTCTCGCTACGTTTTCAACGTACCGGTCAGAAGCACTCACTCACGCACGCACAACTGCGTCGGGTGTGCGGTGGTCCACCTGCCTCACTGGCAAATGCGCAGCAGCTGCACTCTCGAATTGAGTATCTGCGTACCAATCGTGACTGAGCAGAGCACCGATTCAACTCGTTCGACCAGTGGCGTTGCGTCTTCACATTGATCGAAGCTCCCCAGTGCGCGGCACTGGGGAGCTTCGGTTGGGAAAAGTTTGCGAAGAAGGACTGACAGACCTAGTTGAGGCTGATGTCCTTGGCCTTCAGTGCATCCTCGTGAGCGCGCGCGTGGTGGCTGCAAAAAAGAAGATCCAAACCGTTGGCAAGTACCGCTCGCGTCGTGGCGCGCGCGCCGCAGCGATCACATCGATCAGTTACCTTAAGCGCGTCGAATTCCGAGGCGATGGCCGTGGCAGTCGGTGTCGTCATGGTCATTTCTCCTGTTCTATATCGCCAGGGCCGGGAGGCCACGAGTTGGCGAAGCGGGCTCGTACGCCGCTGCTATGTACAACGTCGCGATGGACCATTCATTCCGTTACATCGATCACGATGAAATATCGGCGGCCACTGTGGCTGTCGTCGACAACCCTCGTGCACGTTTGTGACACTTCAACGTAGAGATGAGCCTATGTCGGAACTGGTAATGAAGGTGGCTAGAAACGCTAGTTCGGGGTTCTGCCTTGAGTGAACGACGACGATATCGGTTGCCCTCGTCCTACCTGCGAAGACCGCGCTCGCGTAGTCTGATCGCTGCAACCAGCGTGGCATTGACAGCTAATGAGGCAAATCCGCACGCTCAGCACAGCACCTCTATCGCATGAGTAGGCAGCCGTACTTTCTGCTGATCCAAGCTGCCGCGCCTCCGCGTCGACGGCGAGATGGTCGGCTGCGTCTAAGGGCATAATTGCGTCAATTTGGGTTTCGACATTAGCCAAAGTATTAGTCACCGGAAGGGCGAAAAATTGATTCAGCGCCACGGTTGCGCTGGCGAAGATCTGCCGCGATCAACGTTTGCGACTTTGTGAGTACGTCGAGACGGCCCGTAATCACCAGCGGCCGGGCGCCGTTGATATTCATCGTCGGTGCGATCGCTCAGTATCTGGGCGCCGCGTTGGCCGTGCGGATGTTCAGCGATCTGAACCCTGCTGCTGTGGCGTGGATCAGGGTCGTTGTGGCCGCAGTTGTGCTGATGATCATCTGCAGGCCACGATGGTGGCGCTGGACGCGCCGACGCCTCATCACCGCCGCTATCTTTGGCGTCGTGACCTTGGCGATGAATATCGCCTTCTACGAGGCGATCGCCCGGTTGCCGTTAGGCACTGCGGTGGCGATGGAGTTCATCGGGCCCATCACTGTGGCTGCGGTCGGCTCACGAGGGCAACGCGATTTGATCGGCCTAGCGCTTGCTACTGGCGGGGTGCTGCTTCTTGCTGATATCAGTTGGGAAGGGCAACCACTCGGGGTTATCTTTGCCCTCGTCGCAGCACTCATGTGGGCTAGTTACATCGTCCTCGGCAAGCATGTCGCCGATGACAGCGGCGGTGCCGATGGCCTCGCGATTGGACTCGCGGCGGCATCTTTGATCGGTTCCCCGATGGTGCTAATGAGCGGACCACTGTGGCATTCGTGGACACTCATCGTCCTGGCAATTGGGGTGGGGGTGCTTTCAGGTGCAGTTCCGTACGGGCTCGATCAGATCGTGCTGCGCCGAATGGGCCGAGATGGATTCGCTCTTCTACTGGCAATCCTGCCGGCGACAGCAGCATTGGTGGGATTCGTCGTGCTCGGTCAGGTTCTGAGCCGGCCGGAGTTGCTTGGCGTCGCAATGGTCATCGCTGCGGTGTGGCTGTCAAAATCTCGCTGGCATCGAGCTGATAGCGCCCACCGGAGCGCGGTCGCCGAAGACTGATCGGCCTCGAAGGTTAATCGAGGTAGTCGCGCAGTACCTGCGAGCGGGATGGATGGCGTAGCTTGCTCATCGTCTTGGACTCGATCTGCCGAATTCGTTCGCGAGTCACTCCGTAAACTTGACCGATCTCATCGAGGGTGCGCGGTTGACCGTCGGTCAGGCCGAACCGTAATCGGACCACACCAGCTTCGCGCTCGGAGAGAGTCTGAAGGACCGATTGCAACTGATCTTGCAACAGGGTGAAAGACACCGCATCGACGGCGACGACCGCCTCTGAGTCTTCGATAAAGTCACCGAGTTGGCTGTCACCCTCATCACCGATGGTCTGATCGAGACTGATCGGCTCACGCGCATACTGCTGAATCTCCAGCACTTTCTCTGGCGTGATGTCCATTTCTTTAGCCAGTTCCTCAGGCAA
>JBDTCL010000167.1:0-3953 GCA_039923595.1 Antricoccus sp.
TTCGGAATTGTCCAGCGCTTCGCTCGCAAGTTCGCGCAAATGCGCAGCGACGCGTTGACGTGGGTCGCGATAGGCGAATGCAGGCTGGTTTGACTCAGAACTCATGGCTGCCAGTCTGCCAGCTTCTCGCATCTGGTGCCTACCACCGTCGCAGGTGAAGTCAGTCGGTAGCGTCGGGCTCGCTTGTCTTGTGCTGATAGAGCAGACGTGAGCGACAATCGCTACGATAGAAATCTCAGGCCACGCGCCACATACGGTTGGACACGCACCGCATCGCCGGAGCAGTCCGGGTTGTTTCTGGAGTGCAGGTTGTGCCTGAAAACCAGCACCCGGCTTTGCGTGATGCGGACTACGGGATCCGAGGATTCGTCTTTGCTGACCCGATGGGAATCCTATCGACGTCGGACAGTCGAACTAAACCATTGGCGATCAATCTGGCTGGGACGATTTGCTCAAGCGGCACCCAATCCTCAGCGGCATCGAATCCGCCGCCTCGCAGGGTGCGCTACGAGGCCAGTCCTTGTAGATTTATCGCTGATGCGCTACTGATGCGGATATGATGCACTCATGCGTACCACCGTTGATCTACCCCCTGCGGTCCGACGACGTGCCGAGATGCTGGCAGCCGCTCGCGGACAGTCGCTATCGGCGACGATCGCAGAGCTAACAATTCGTGGCCTAAGCCAACTTGACGAGCCGATCAGTATTGCGCTCGACGCTCGCTCGGGATTCCCGGTGATGAGCTTCGGGCGACCTATTACCGATGCCGATGTCGCAGCCGCACTGGACGATGAATGACGACATACCTACTGGACGCGAATGTGTTGATTGCGCTCACCGCGCGCGAACATGTTCATCATGAACGAGTGTCGCGTTGGGCTGTCGGGATCGAGCGATTTGCTGTGTGTCCCGTCGTCGAGGGTGCGCTGATCCGGTTTGCCCTGCGGCTCGGAGCAAGCGCGGCGGAGGTTGTGCAGAGCCTCACGATGGTGCATCAGCGCTCGGGATTTGAGTTCTGGCCGGACGAGCTGTCCTATACCGATGTCGACCTAAAATCCGTTCGAGGTCATCGACAGGTGACTGACGCGTACCTCGCAACCCTGGCGGGGTCGCGACCGAATGCATCCCTGGCGACTTTGGACGAGGGTCTGGCTCAAGTTCGCCCGCAGCAGACCTCACTCGTCCCGATAATCTGATGGTCCTTCGCAGCCTCAAGTGCAGTTCGGGTCGGTTTGCTGCATTACCAGCGCGCGGGATGGATGAACTGCGCGGCAGGTTTGCCGATCCATTGGGCGACCCGCATGGTGAGAGCCATATCTGCAAGGCGTGCAGCGCGTAGATTCGTGAGCCGGTTCGGCGTGCAGCCGATGATCTCTCCGAGCTGCGCCCACGTGAGCTGATGATCTTGGCGCTGCGCATTCAGTACGGTGTGGACCGCACTAAGATCCCAACGAAGTCGGCGATCTGGGCCTGCTGCGGGCAAGCGGGTGTCGCCAACATCGACGACCGGTCCGGTGAGGAAGTCTTCAGGCGGGCGATGAATCCAGCGCAGAATGACTAGTGCGTACTGGCAGGACATCGTGGCCCGCTTAGCGGTCCGGATCAGTGCGCCTTGGCACAGACCATGGTCGGCCAGCTCGGCGTTGAGCTGAGCTGACTCGGCCCACATTTCTAATGCCAGCTCGGTCCAATCCAACCCGTGCTCGGTGCGCTGGGCGTCAAGCGCGCTGATCATTGCAGCGCCGTCAAATTCCGATAACGATCCCACGGCTCGACCCTAGTGCCAACTCCCCGGGGACACACTCCCTCACCACCGCCTACTCGGCGGCTGCCCAGCTCAACGTCTCGATTCGGTGGTACGGACGATCATGCGTCGCGGTGGCTTGGGTGCGGGACTTTGCGTCGTGCGCGGTATCGTCCAAAGTGACGGTCGCTGCCAATGAGCTGGAGCTAAAGATGCCGAAACGTCCGATACGTATTGCGAATTTCTCTGGATATTTCGGTGATCGATTCACCGCGATCGATGAAGCGATGGGCGGTGATCCGTTCGATGTACTGATGGGTGACTACCTGGCTGAGGTCACCCTCGCGTCACTCTCGACGCGGTACCGAGCCGACCCCACGCAGGGCTATGTCGAGTACTTCTGCCGACAAATCGACCCGCATCTGGCGGAGATAGCGCGCCGCGGAATCAAGGTCGTCACCAACGCGGGCGGTTTCAATCCAGCCGCGCTCGCAGCCGTACTTCGCCAACGTATCGCCGAACTTGGTGTTGATCTGGTCGTTGCGCATATCGAGGGCGACAACATTTATGACTCGCTCGATGCCCTGCAAGCGGCCGGCCACGAGCTGCGCAACCTCGACTCGGGCGAACCGATGACGACCTGGGGGCATGAGCCGATCGCCGCGAATGCCTATCTCGGCGGATGGGGGATCGCTCGCGCGCTCGGGGCAGGCGCCGACATCGTCATCTGCGGCCGGGTCACCGACGCGTCACTGACCCTCGGCCCCGCCGCATGGTGGCACGACTGGGCGAGCGACGACTGGGATGCGCTCGCTGGCGCGGTCGCGGCCGGGCACATCATCGAGTGCGGCGCACACGCGGTTGGCGGTAACTTCAGCGGCTTCCTTGAAGTCAGCAATTTCGTGACGCCGGGCTTCCCGATCGCTGAGGTCGCTGCCGACGGTTCGAGCGTGATCACCAAACATGCCCGCGACGAAGGCGAAGTCACCGTCGATACGGTCACGGCGCAAATCCTGTACGAGATTCAAGGACCGGACTACCTCAATCCCGACGTCACACTGAATATCGACAGCATCGAACTCACCCAACTCGCGCCGGACCGAGTACAGGTCCACGGCGTTACCGGTGGACCACCACCGCCGACGACGAAAGTCGCCATCTTTGCCCCGATCGGTTACCAGACGGCAGAGTTGGCGTTCGTCACCGCTCCGCAAGTGGAGCAAAAGGTTGAATTGCTGCGCGCGCAAGTCAGCAAGAATATGCCTGATGACATTGACCAATTGGTCGTCACGACGCTTGGTGTTGCGGCGGACGATCCAGAGACGCAATGGGAAGCCACGGTCACCGTTCGATTCATGGCGACGGCGAAAACGACCGAAGCGCTCGGCGCGTTCAACCTCGCGGGCCGGCTCAATAGCCTGTACTTGTCGAGCATTCCCGGGTATTACCGCGACGGCGCGCTGCCGCGTACAAGCGATCCGATGCCGCGGATCGATTACTGGCCGGGACTGCTTGATATGAACGCATTGCGGCACGAGGTCGTCAAGGCTGACGGCGAGCGAATCGCGATCGAGGCTCCGCAGCTCACCCACTTCGAGCCGCAACCGTCGCATCCCGAGCCCACGCCAGAGTCCTACGCGGTAACCGATCTGGTGACCGTCGAACTCGGTGAGCTGGCATTCGCCCGCAGCGGTGATAAGGGCGGCAATAGCAACGTCGGGTTATGGACTCGCGACAAGAGGGCCTGGCCGTGGCTGCGTCAAGCGCTCACCACTGACGATTTCTATCGGCTCGTACCGGACACCAAAGGCATCGATATCGTCCGCCACGAATTTCCAAACCTCGGCGCGGTGCACTTCTTGCTGAAAGGTTTGCTCGGTACCGGTGGTTCATCAAACCTGCGCGCCGATCAGATCGGCAAGGCGATCGGTGAGTACGTGCGCGCCAAAAAGGTCCAAGTCCCTCGCGAACTCCTGTAGGGTCGCCTAGTGGTCTTGCGCAGACCCTTATTCGGACCTATTCTTGGGGGTATGCAAACGCTCCCCATCTCGACTGTCAAGAGCAAACTCAACGAGTATGTCGACTCTGTCGCACACACCCACGACCAGGTGACGATCACAAAGAACGGGTCGCCCGCCGCAGTACTTATCGGGGCGCAGGAGTGGGAGTCCATCCAGGAGACCCTTTTCTGGTTGTCGCAACCGGGCAT
>JBDTCL010000168.1:0-11690 GCA_039923595.1 Antricoccus sp.
CGCATCCGCACGACGGTTGCCTTCATCCCGCTGATCAGCACCACCCGAGTGCCTACGGCGATATCAGATCGCATCGCCGCCTGTTGGGCCTGCATTCTTTTGCGGGAACGCATTTGGAAGTAGATCAAACCGCCGAATAGAGCGACCATCAAAATGATCGGTAGCGATTGGGACAGTGAGCTTGCAGCAGCGAGAACTCGCACCGTAAACGTTCCTCAGGATGGGAGACAATGGTCTAAATTCGAATGTTGAGTTCGAACTTGAGCGTTGGCCAGTGGCCAACAAATCACTCTAGAGTACGTCAGCGGTCAATCAAACAACCGTCGTTGTGACACCGGCTGCGTCATTCCGAGGTGTGACCAGGCTCCCTCGGTCGCTATTCGACCCCTTTTGGTCCGCGCGATCAAGCCCGCGCGGACCAAAAACGGTTCAGCGACCTCTTCAATAGTCGTTGGTTCTTCGCCCACCGCGATAGCGATCGTGGAGACACCCACCGGTCCCCCAGCAAAATTGTGAATGAGCACCTCAAGGACGCGGCGATCGAGACGATCAAGTCCCATCTCATCAATGTCATAGACGCTCAGCGCTGCGCGGCACACCTGTTCGGTGAGAACACCGTCTGCCCGGACCTGCGCAAAATCTCGGGCGCGCCGCAACAAACGATTAGCAATTCGAGGAGTGCCCCGCGCGCGACGTGCCAACTCGATCGCGCCATCGGGACGCAAGTCAATTTCAAGTAACTGGGCGCTACGTGAAATAACTCGGGTCAGCTCCTCAGGACTGTAGAAATCCAAGTGCGCAGTGAATCCGAAACGGTCGCGAAGCGGTCCGGTGAGCAGGCCCGAACGCGTGGTCGCGCCCACGAGGGTGAATGGAGCGACATCTAGCGCAATCGCGGTCGCACCGGGTCCTTTACCCACGATGACATCGACGCGAAAGTCCTCCATGGCGATATACAGCATCTCCTCGGCAGGACGTGCGATCCGATGAATCTCATCGATAAAGAGCACATCGCCCTCCGCAAGATTCGATAGCATCGCCGCGAGGTCACCGGCCCGCTCGATGGCCGGTCCGCTGGTCACCCGAATTGAGGTACCGAGTTGGGTGGCCACGATAAAGGCGAGACTTGTCTTGCCTAATCCCGGCGGTCCAGACAACAAGATGTGATCCGGTGGCTGCTTGCGCACTGCAGCGCTCTCTAAGACCACCGAGAGTTGATCACGAACTCGTTCCTGCCCGACGAATTCCTCAAGCGACCGTGGCCGTAACGAAGTCTCCACGTCGCGGTCTTCGGTGATTGGGTAGGCCGAGACCACTTCATCTGCGTCGTAATCGCGACTGTCGTTCACGAACGGCCCAAGATTCGCAGCGCGCCGCGCAGCAACTGTGCGATATCGACTTGGCCGTTCGCCGCGATCGCTTCTTGAGCCTGCGGCGCCATCGCGGTGGTGGCCTGCTCGGCCTCTTTGGTTGACCAGCCCAGTCCCACGAGCGCGGTTTCTAGCTGATCACGCCAGGGGGCGACCGGCAAAATCGAAACATCAGGTAGACCGCTTGCCAGCAAGCCGATCTTATCGCGCAAATCCAACACAATCCGTTCGGCGCCCTTTTTGCCAATCCCCGGAACCGCAGTCAGGGTGGCCAGATCAGCAGTGGCAATCGCCTGGCGGATAACGCGCGCCGGGTGGGTGGCGAGGACTGCAAGTGCGACCTTCGGACCGACTCCATTAGCTGACATCAGCAGTTCAAATAAGCCCCGTTCATCATCGGTAATAAATCCGTAAAGGGTGAGCGAGTCTTCGCGTACGATCAGGCTTGTCGATAATGAGCTGTTCTGGCCGACAACGCATTGAGCAAGTGTCGCCGGGGTGCAGTACGCCAGCACGCCGATGCCGCCTACCTCGATCACTACAGCGGATCCGTTGAGCGCGCGGACGATCCCACATAATGACGCGATCATGAGCGCGCTCCTGCTTGGGCAGCGCGCACCGCAGCGTCGATTTTGGCCTTTGCGCCGCCACGCCATACATGGCAGCAGGCAATTGCAAGCGCATCGGCCGCATCAGCTGGTTGTGGGATTGACCCAAGGCGCAGCACTCGTGTCACCATGTGCTGCACCTGCTGCTTGTCAGCGCGGCCGGAACCGCTAATGGCAGCCTTCACCTCGCTCGGCGTATAGGTCGAAATAGGCAGGTTGGCCTGCGCGGCGACTAGAACCGCGACTCCGGAGGCCTGAGCGGTACCCATGACGGTGCGGACATTGACCTGACTGAAGACACGTTCGATTGCGACACAATCGGGGCGATATTCACTAATATAGCGCGCAAGTTGTTCGGCGATGACCCGGAGGCGATCGCCGATTTCGTGCTCTGACGGTGTGCGAATTACTCCGTGGAAGACCTCGGTGAGGGGACGGCCGAGTGCGCCGTCAATGATTCCGACGCCGCAGCGGGTGAGGCCGGGATCGATACCGAGTACCCGCATGCAGCCGACTTCCGATCTATCTGGCGCTTAGTGACGAACACGTGTTCGAGGATCAACGGTAGCTCAAACACGCACAGCACGACGCTCAACACGCCGTTTGAGCCGCCGGGCGGTCCGCGGTGCTATTCGCCGCCAACTTTTGCCATGACTTCGTCGGAGACATCGAAGTTAGCGAAAACGTTCTGCACGTCATCGCTGTCTTCCAGGGCGTCGATGAGCCGGAAGATTTTCCCCGCACCGTCCTCATCGAGCGGCACATTCACACTAGCCACGAAGGAGGATTCCGCGGAGTCGTAATCGAAGCCGCTTTCTTGTAGCGCGGTTCGGACACCCACCAGATCGGTAGATTCGCTGATTACTTCGAATGATTCACCAAGATCATTGACTTCTTCGGCGCCAGCATCAAGCACCACTTCGAGAATGCCGTCCTCGGTGACTTCGCGCTGGTCAGATGATTTCGGCACCATCACCACACCCTTGCGGCTGAACATATACGACACTGACCCGGGGTCGGCCATCTGACCGCCGTTGCGTGTCATCGCCGTACGCACTTCGCTTGCGGCTCGGTTTTTGTTATCGGTCAGGCATTCGATCAAAAATGCCACACCGGCTGGGCCGTAACCCTCGTAAATGATGGTCTGCCAGTCCGCGCCACCGGCTTCTTCACCTGCGCCACGTTTGCGGGCACGCTCAATATTGTCGTTAGGAACGGAGGTTTTCTTGGCCTTCTGAATAGCATCAAAGAGAGTCGGATTGCCATCTGGATCGCCACCGCCGGTCCGAGCTGCCACCTCGATATTCTTGACAAGTTTGGCAAACAGTTTGCCGCGCCTTGCATCCACGACCGCCTTCTTGTGCTTGGTCGTCGCCCATTTACTGTGGCCGCTCATCCGAGTTTCTCCTTAGGATCAGGTTCGTGCGCGCGCTCGTGCGCATAGCGCCGCGCGATGTCGGCAAATAGTCCATGCAGTCGGTGGTCGTCGGTCAATTCTGGATGAAACGATGTCGCGATCAAATTGCCCGAACGGACCGCCACAATCCTACCGGCTCCTACCCCAGCAGTCACCGTCCCAAGCACCTGCACATCCGGCCCGACGGACTCGACCCAGGGAGCACGGATGAATACCGCCCGAAAATCAGCGCCCGCGATTCCGCTAATGGCGACTGGCGCTTCGAACGAGTCCACTTGTCGACCAAATGCGTTGCGTCTGACCACGATGTCCAGCCCGCCGAGGGTCTGCTGATCATGCATCCCATCTTCAATCTGATCGGCCAGCATGATCATTCCGGCGCAGGAGCCGTAAACCGGTAACCCTGACGCGATCGCTGCCCGCAGCGGCTGTTGCAACCCAAAGATTCGACTTAGCCGGTCGATTGTTGTGGATTCGCCGCCAGGTATCAACAATCCGTGCAGTCCGTCGAGCTCGGCCGGTCGGCGGACGGTACGCACAACCGCCCCACACGCTTCGAGCGCGTGAATATGCTCACCGAAGTCGCCCTGCAGCGCCAGCACACCGATTTGTGTTTTCGTCATTTGCGTTCCAGTTTAGGGTTTCGCGAGATCCACTCCGCCATCGGCAGCGGCCAGATAACCGAAAATCAGGGCGTCAGCAGCTCGGCCGATCGCCTCGTCCGGTGGCAGGTAGTCGCTCGCATGCAGGCCACCGCCGCACGGCCCAGTGCCAATAAAGATCATCAACGACGGGACTGACCGGCAATAAAAGGCGAAATCATCTGAGCCGAATGAGCGCCATGCGGTGTCAACCTGATAGCCGGCGCTGGTGAGTCTTTTAGCACTCCCGCTGGCCAACGCAGCGTCGTTGAGCAACGCCGGTTCGCCGTGATCGAACGATACTGTGCCATGCGCTCCATAGGCGGCAGCGGTGTGACTGACGATTTCATTCAGCGCGGCCTGCATCTTGCGCTCGTCGTCGGCAGACATAAATCGCATCGTGCCACGCGCTGTAGCGCTGCCGGGGACCACGTTAGTGGCCGAGCCAGCATTGAGTTGAGTCACCATCACCGCGCAACCGACAGTTGGGTCCATGCGGCGGGCGGCGATTTGTTGGCTAGCCACCACCACTGCGGCCAATGCCAGCACCGGGTCGATCACGGTTTGTGGATATCCTGAATGGCCCTCTTTGCCGGTGATGGTAATCGTGAACTGATTCACCCCGGCGTTCACCGCACCGGCGGTGACGGCAATCGTATGGGCATCGAGTTGCGGCTGGACGTGCACGGCGATCACGGCCGCGAGCTTGTCGGTATGGCCTTCGCGCACCACATCACGGGCGCCGGAGTCACCGGTCTCCTCACGCGGTTGCAGCAGCACAGTGAGTGGTGCAGGAAGTACCAGACCAGCCGCGGCTTTTGCCACGGCGACCATAGCGCTCAGATGAACGTCGTGACCGCATGCGTGCATCGCACCATTTGTCGCCGCCCACAGCACGTTTGTCCGTTCGACGATGGGCAGACCATCGAGCTCGGCGCGCAATGCGATCGGACCGACCGTCGGGCCGGTCCAACCAGGAACCTCGATAAGCCGTCCAGTCGTGGCGACCGTGGTGCCGCTGCCGAAGCCGAGAGCTGAGCAGACCAATTGCGCGGTGTCGCTCTCGTCGCCGCTCAGTCGTGGATTGGCATGGATTTTATGGCGTAGCGCTACTGCTTCTGCCAGACCTGCTTGGACCCGTTCACGCCACTGGTCAGCCAGGCTCATCCGGTCGCCAGACCATAGACACGAGCAGCGTTGTGTCGACTGATCAAAGCCACCAGCCGGTCGGCGTCAGCAGCCTGCATGTCGCCACTTCCGATGAGCCGGTCAGTGACGTTGCTCAAAGCTCGGCGAAAAAGTATTGCGCCAAGATAATAGAGTTCCGATAGGCCGAAGGCATCGGAGGAAAACAGCACCTTGCCAAACGGTGCCAGTTCCAGCAATTCGGGCAATAGCCATCGGGAAAACGCGCCAGTGTTGTGGGTGCTGAGCCCAAGGTCGACAAATACGTGTCCGAAGACTTGGGCGAGATAGCCAGCATTTCGATGAAACGGATAGTTGTGCAATAGCAAGATGGGTACGACATTAGAGTGTGTCGCCCTCAAAAAGGGCGTCAATAGAAGCGGATCGCAATCAAGCAGATTAACGTCGTTATCGCCATAGCCCACGTGAAATTGCAGTGGCAGCTGTAATTCGATCGCGGTCCAGGCGAGGTATGAATGCAAGACCCGGTCGTTGATTCGCGCGGGTTTGCCGTCCGCAACGCAGGCAGCGAGTGCCTCACGAACGGTTGCCGGGTCCGGCTTCTGAGCTGAGATTTTTAGTCCAGCGCGATAGGCAGCAATACTTTTGGCGCCGACGGCACCACTGCCGGAAAGCCGCTCGCGTAGCGCATCGTCAAAATCCGCGGTCGTCGTACCGCCATCAATGAGATCAGCAGCAGTGGATTCCAAACGGATGATTTCGTGAGCCGCTGCTTGCCCGGCGTAGGCCGCCGTAGCCGCCGGGCTAGTAATTTGATTCGGCGCGAAACCGGTGTCAACAATGAAGTCGCTGATCCCGCACAAGCTGAGGAATCTGCGATTGACTTCGGCAAAGCCAAGTTCGGTTCGTCTCAGCAAATAGTCGTCTGGACTACAGAACGGCTCGAGGTTGAGGATCGGTGCGCACCAACGACGAAGAGCGAGGCCCAGCATCGAGTCAAAAACGCTGGTCCCGAGCACGCTTGATCCTGGACCTTCGTTGAGGCTCGCTTCAAACTCAGCTCGGCTGACGTCGTGGTCGTAGACGCCGTGACAATGATGGTCGACAAGTGCGCTGCCTTCGAACTCCAACGATATGACCATTGTCTCGACCTAGTAACGCTTTTCACTCATAAAGCCCTCATCCGTCATCGGCCCGGAATCGTTATCGATAATTGCCGAGTGATCAGCCGCAGCAAGACCCCTCGTGAGGCGCTTTGCAAGCGACGGAACGGCAAATACGACGATTGTCACGAGTATCAACCAACCGAACGCGACGATGGGCAGCCACTGTGCAGCGCCCTCTGGCCACGGGATGACGTTGCGATACAGGGTATAGCCGAGCACGATCAGCGTCAGGATCGGAATCACAATCTGCCAGCTTGGCACCGTCATCTTGCGGTCGATGAAGACCAACTTGATGCAGCCGATGGTCGCGAGCACGTACGCCACGATCAGGATCAGTGTCCCGATGGTGCCGCTCCAGGCAAATGAGTTGAATTGGTCGTGGGACAAGACCAGCATGATCACGCCAATGATCCCAATCACGCCCGCGACCAGACCGGACGCCGCGGCCGGGGAACCAATTCGGTTCGTCTGAGCAAGTGGCGAATTCGGCGATAGGTCCCGGGTGATCGCAAAAATTAATCGCGCAGCGCCCACGACGCAGGCGAGTGCACAACCGAACGCACTGATCGCCGCACCGAGGGTAACGATGTCCGCAACCCAGCTGCCAATGTAGGTCTGGCCGATGTATCCCATAAGCGCCGGCGACTTCGTGAAGCCATCGACGCCCTGGGTGCCAGTGCTGAATACCATCATCTCGATCGCCGTGATCACCGTGAAGTAGATGCCGCCGAATATGGCGGTGCCCAGTATTGCCCGTGGAATATCCCGGCGTGGGTTGTGTGCCTCCTCACCGAGGGTCGCCGCAGCCTCGAATCCGGCGAACGACAACAACCCGAATACGATGCCGAGGAATAGCGATGAGGTGTCGGTTCCCTTCGGCACACTAAAGACCGTCATCGTGAAGTGAGCGTTATCTGGCGCGTTACCGACGAGCATCCTGATTAGCGCAACAGCGGCCACAATGACAATAAGGGTGACGGTGAATCCTTCGATGGTCAGCAGTAGCGAGCCAGCCTTTTTCGCGGGCGTCGTGGCCAACACAAAAGCACCTATAAGTGCGACTGCGGCAATGACGAAGCCCGCCCACCACGGTGGGTTTGGCCAAATACCCACGACCTTGAGGAATTCAGTGCCAAAAATACCGGTCGCCGAGATAGTGACCATGCCGTAGAAAACGTACGTGGCGAACAGCCCGAGGCCGGCAATCGCGCCCGCCCGCGACCCGAGGGTGGCACCAGCAAAAATATACACCGATCCGGCATGTCGGTAATACTGACAAAGACGAACAAATACATAGGCAATAAGCAACACCGCGATGGCAGCAAGTAAGAACGCCAACGGGGTCGCCCGGCCGACCAGCGCACTCGTGCCCTGCGGGTTGATATTAATAGCCATGCTGGGCGCCATCAGTGCCACCGAGATGCCCACGGCTTGCCACACCGAAAGTCCCCGTCGCAACTGTGATTTTGGTTGATCTGGTGACTTGCTCGCCACCGGCCCTGGACCGGTCAGTTCACTTTCGCTCGACACGATTGCCCCCATCTGCACGCCAGATCCAAATGAATCTAGGTCGGATTGATCAAAATCTGTATTGAGGATGTACCACGCAGCAGACGAGGTGCAATAGTAGCGAACAAGTAATTGCTAATCACCAGAAAGAGGCCGGTCCGTTATGCAGCTAGCTGATCGTGAAGCAGCCGCTTCTGCGGCAACCTCGATGATTCGCGCACTTCGTGCCGAAGGCGTCGTCGGTGTAGCAACATCGTTTGTCGATAATTCGGGAATTAGCCGGGTCAAGTCCGTGCCACTTGCTCGACTGCCGCAGCTAGCAAGCTGGGGCGTGGGTAGCTCGAAGAGTTGCGATCGGTGGCGCTTTGACGATCAAATCGTCGGCACCGATGACGGCAAGACAGCGATCGGTGATCTGCGCCTGATCCCGGACCTAGAGAAGCTTGTCGTACTGCGAGCGCAACCCGGCTGGGCGTGGGCACCGGCCTCCCGATTTAATCAACTTGGCGAGCCACACGATCAGTGCTCACGCGAGCTACTTCGGCGTCAGATGGGCATTCTGGCCGCACAAGGACTGACCGTTCGTAGCGCGATCGAGGTCGAGTGGGTGATCAGTGAAGCAGGCTCGGATGACTTCGTCGCGCCATCGAGCGGATCTGCTTATGGCATGACGAGGCTAATCGAGCACAGCGACTACATGCGCGAGATTCTTGCTGCCCTTGTTGAGCAAGGTATTGACATCGAGCAGATCCATCCGGAGTACGCCTCTGGGCAGATGGAGGTCGCGGTCGCTGCTGAGGATCCAGTCAGTGCAGCAGACACCACGATGCTGATCCGGCACACTATTCGAGCGGTCGGTTTGGCCCATGGTTTGCGCACCTCATTCAGTCCCAAGGTTGCCGTTCCTGGCGTCGGAAATGGTGGCCACGTCCATCTGAGTCTTTGGCGTGAGGATCAAAACCTGCTAGCTTCTGGTCCTGGCACATACGGCCTGCAGGCCGCGGGTGAATCATTTGGCGCCGGCATCTTCGAGCACCTTCCAGCCCTGCTGGCGATCGGTGCACCCAGTGTCGTTTCATACCTGCGGTTGATTCCGGGCCATTGGGCCGGGGCGTTCGGATGTTGGGGGCTGGAGAACCGGGAAGCAGCGATGCGGATGATCACCGGGTCTGCCGGCAGCAATCCGTGGGCGGCCAATATTGAGCTCAAATGCTTCGATCTACTTGCCAATCCGTATCTGTTACTCGCTGGCCTGCTCGCCGCGGGAATTGACGGGGTCGCTCGTGCGGCCGTCCTGCCCGACCCGCTTGAGGTCGACCCGGCTTCGTTGAGCGCCGATCAGTTGAACGATCTCAACATCAAACGGCTACCGATCTCGCTCGCCGAAGCGACCGATTGCTTAGCAGAGAACTCCACCCTCGCTAAGGCCTTGGGGCAACCGTTAACCGATTCATTGCTAGCATTGCGCCGCGACGAAGTGGCTCATTTCGCTAATGCCACCGACGAGCAGATCGCCGGCGCGCTACGTTGGCGACACTGAGCCGCCATCGAAAGATATTGCTGCACGCTGGTCTCCGATGACCGTGCCCTGCGGAGTCGACGAGATTGCCCATCGCCGTTCATACGGCGTAGAATTTGAGGTGGCTGAGTTGACAGCCAGCCTGGATCTCGCGGAATGCCTGTGGCCGCCGCGGTGAGTACCTTCTCGAAACCAGGCGCTAATAGGCAATGTCCTGCCGAAAGTCGCCAGTCCTGCCTCTGTTGATCGCCCTCATCCGGCGCAGCAAACGCAATTGACCTTTGCCGGCGCTATCGCTGTCGAATGCAGATCGTGTGCGAGGTCCCTCTCAGGGGCGTTTTCTCGGTCTGCGTTGCGTGCTCACGGAAGGCCAGGTTCATGACCGCACCCATTCTCGACACTCCCCTCGCCCGTCGGCCCCGCCACCCCCGGCCGATAATGCACCGATCCCACGCCACCTGAGCGAAGCGACCTTCTCAAACCTGCTCTCCAGCTGAATCGAGCGAACCTCAATGAGCATCCTGATCATGCTTGTGCTCGTGGTGACGTCGTACCTGTTAACCAGGTTGCTGATGGTTGCACCGCACATTGGCGCAGCCGCTCCAACCCGAGCGCATCTGGCACGTCCCGCACCGCCGAGAGGGGCGGCAACCAACACCCGTACTCAACACGCGGTGACGTGGAGTGCGCTGGATGACCTGCAACTGATCCGACTGCTGACCGATGCCGCTTCTACTAACGACGATTAGGACACTCCCATGACCCGCAGCCAAATGTTTAACACCGCCCGGTTAGAGCTGGAATACCCCATGTCCCTCGGCGTCTACGAGCAATATGACAAGGCCCAGCATGCGGTGGACTATCTCGCTGATCAAGGCTTTCCGGTGCAGAACCTGGAGATCGTCGGGACCGAACTGCGCTCCGTAGAACGCGTCACCGGTCGGCTGACCCGAGGCAAGATCGCTGCGGCCGGTGCCCTCTCCGGGCTCTGGATCGGGTTATTCGTCGGGATCGCGTTCAGCCTCTTCGGCGATCGCAACCAACTCCCTTTCCTGATCACCACTCCCCTACTCGGAGCACTATTCGGGCTGGTCTGGAGCCAGCTAGGCTACAGTACCGCCACCCGGCGCGGCACCCGCGACTTCGCCTCCGTCAACCAAGTCATCGCCACCAAGTACGAAGTGCTCGTGGAACACAAGCACGCCGCTGGCGCGCGTGAACTGCTCACGCGCATGCCACCACAGACCACGACGTAACGCCGCACCCAGAGCAGCCCCACATTTACGAGACGATTTCGATGACAAGCAACAACTACGCCACGCTGGGCGACCGCGGTGAGACCGTCGATGGGTCGGCTAACGATCTGCGCGGCCGCGAAGTAAAAGACAGAGACCGCAACGATATCGGCAAAGTAGCCGACTTCCTCGTCGACGATCAGGAACACAAGGTCCGCCTCCTGCTGATCGAACACGGCGGCTTCCTCGGCTTCGGCCGGACGAAAACTTTGATACCGATCGACGCCATCACCACGATCAGCGAGGACGACGTGCTCCTCGATCAATCACGTGAGCATGTCGCAGCGGCGCCGGGCTACGACCCGGACCTCGTCGATGACCGCCCGCAGCAGGCCAGCGTGTACGGCCATTTCGGGTACGAGCCCTACTGGGGCTCGGGATATATGCCTCCGATGGGTATGGGCTTTCTTCCCGTGAGCGCGCCGCGACCACGGGACTGAGCTGTCGTACGTTCGGAGGGCCTCGCGGTGTCACCCTATTAACTGCCACTGGGAGCGCTAAACCCGAGTGCCCGGCCCACCGACGCAATCATCTGATCAGCCAATTTAACGACGGGAAACACCCGATGAGCACTCACACCCCGATGCAGATCGGCACAGTCGGACTCGGCCGGATGGGCCTTAACCCCAAACGGCGGTATCGCAGTCGTGCAGCGTCATCCAGTCCTCGCTGCATGATCTCACTGCCGCCGCACTGGTCCATCCGTGCGACCTCGACGAGTACGCCGGAAGAGCGTCGAACTTCGGTCGAGGCCGCGGAACTTCGATCGCCGCCATCGAGGAAGGGATGCCCGCCCGCGTCCTCACCAGCGCCTTGCACTCCCGGTTCGGCTCCCGCGTCCTGGAGGACTTCGCCGGCAAGGCCCTATCTGCTATGCGCAGGACGTCGGTGTTAATGCGTCTAAGTCTTAATCTGTACCCTGTCCAGCCCGACTCCGCCGCGCTGTCGCGCCATCCAGCGGGCGACACTCTATGCAAACCCGAAATCACCACCCGGCCGACAACTCTCCAGTGAGGAAC
>JBDTCL010000169.1:0-5257 GCA_039923595.1 Antricoccus sp.
GGTGGTCACATCGGATACGCCGTCCGGCCGCAGTTCCGACGGCGTGGATATGCCACTGCCATTCTGCAAGCAGCGTTGAACTATTTGGGCAGCCTTCAGGTGAGTCGGGCGCTGGTTACTTGTGACGAGGGAAATGTGGGCTCAACCGCTGTCATCGAGCGCTGCGGCGGCATCCTAGAGGACATCCGGTCGGTAGGATCAGACGTTCAGCAGAAACGGCGTTATTGGATCGAAGTGCCCGCCTCAAGCGGAGCGACGTGAGGTCGTTGACCTACCAGCCCGGATCTTCAGCTTTAACATGCTTATGAACTACATGTTCGGTATAGAAGGAAAGTAGCGGGATAGTTCCACATAAGATCACAATCGCAGTGCGCTTGACATTCCATTTGCGCTTCACCGACAGCATGACCGCCATGATGATGAAAATGACATACAACCAACCGTGCGCAATACCGATAATTTCGACCGGGGTGCCGTTGCCGCCGATGTACTTGATGGGGACTGCGACCAGGATCAGAATCGCAAGTGGGACGCCCACGATCCACGCCATGATGCGGTAATTGCGCAGCACGGTGTCACTGGCAAGCCGATCGATCAGGGTCGGTTTCAACGCTGCCCGGCGCAGCGCAACTGCCTTGCGTTGGGCAGCGGTCGGTTGCTTGCGGGCGACTCGCTGGGCGGGGGCGTCGGGTTCAGTCACGGGGGCGTCGGGTTCAGTCACGGGTTTTCAGGCTTCCTGCTCTGCAATCACGCGTTCATTGAGTTCACGCAAATGCTCGTTGTAATCATCCATTTCTGGGTCCTCAGCCTGAATGTATTCCGAATAGTGTGGCCTCGCCGTGATCGCTCGGGGCCGGATCTCATGAATGATCCGGCCGGGATCCGCTTCGTCATATAGCAGGGGCGCCGGTGTTGCTGGCGGATGAAATTCCAGCCAGACCGTGCGAAACCAACCATATGCGCCCATGAGAGCGAAGATCGGCCATTGGGTCGCGTACAAAATATTAAGCAATGAACCAGCTGCCGATTCGGCTTTAGTGAATTGCCACACAAACCCGAAAATGCACAGCCCGAGACAACCAGGCAGAGCAGATGCCAGGCGATCCAGCGGCGCGTGAAGATTCGACTCAAATTGGCTCGCCCTAGTGACCGGATTCCTCGAAGGCGGCGACGCACTTGGTGAACTCAGCCTCAGCCTCAGCTTTACCGACCCACCCCGAGCCCGAGACATGCTTATTTGGCTCGAGGTCTTTGTAATGGCAGAAAAAATGCTCGATTTCGGCGAGCGTGAACTTCGCGATATCGCTTACATCCTGGATGTGGTCCCAGCGCACGTCACCTGCCGGCACGCAGAGCAATTTATCGTCGCCGCCTGCTTCGTCGACCATCTTGAACATCGCGACCGGACGCGCCTGGACATAGCAGCCGGGGAATACCGACTCCGGCATCAGCACTAGCGCATCGAGTGGATCGCCATCGTCGGCGAGGGTGTCGGCGATATAACCGTAGTCAGCCGGATACCCCATTGCGGTGTATAGATAGCGGTCGAGTTTGACGTGACCGCTCTCATGGTCAACCTCGTACTTATTGCGGCTCCCCTTGGGGATCTCGATCAGAACATCAAACTGCACTGTGGACACTCTCCAAATAAACTTCGGCTGACGTGCGCTCATCATAATGCCGAGCCCGCGGCAGTGCTGGTGCTACCTTCGGTGATCGTGCCGCTTCCCGAGTACCGGATGCCGTGCGCACTACGCTGGACCGGATCGACAAGGTGGCAGGGGCTGATGAAGCGATTTGAGGTAGTTGCGTTTTGGCAGCGAAGGGGTCGAATCGGCCGCGGCGGCCTCGCGCTGCTTGCGTTGAGCTGTGCCGCCGTGCTCGGCCTTGGGGTGGTGGTTGGGGTTCGCCAACTCGCCGGGCCCACTAAATCGGTTCGCAGTGCAACACCGGCGGCAATTAAAACCTCGCTGCCGCCAAGTCCATCGCCGGCACCGCTGCTGAAAACATTGGACCCCAATGCGCCAGGGCCTACCGCGGCCGGGCTCTCCGCTGCGCTCGCGGCGGCTGCTGCTAATCCCGCTCTCGGCACGTTGACCGCCCGCGTCATCGATTCACAAACTGGCGCTGTGCTGTTTGATCAGAACGCAGGCCGGGCCTTGCAGCCCGGCTCGACGATGAAGTTGTATGCGGCCATCGCCGCAGCACATTCGATCAAACCGGGCACCCGCATCACGACCAAGGTCGTCGCTGGTACCGCGCCAGGTCAGATCGTGCTGATCGGCGGCGGTGACCCCACGTTGAGCACAACGAACACGTCGCCCTACTACCCGGGCTCGGCGACAGTCGCGCAGCTGGCAGCTACGATCAAACCCACGCTGAGCGGGCCGGTCACCTCGATCCTCGTTGATGACTCTGCATTCGCGGGCCCACCTGAAGCCACCGGTTGGGGCGCTGGCGATGCACCCTCCACCTACGCTGCATCGATTTATCCGGTGATGGTCGACGGTGGTCGAGCCGAGCCGGGTGAAGATGCAATGCGCAGCGCAAACCCCGATCTCGCCGCAGCAAAAGCGCTCGCCGTGGCCCTTGGGTTTCCGACTGCAACGGCCGAGCGTGGGGCTGCGAGCCCGACCGCCGCGGTGCTCGGATCCGTTCAATCGGCACCGGTCGAGGACCTCATCGAGCAAGCCCTCACCCAGTCCGACAATGTGCTCGCCGAATGCATCGGTCGTCAAATCGCGATCGCGAATGGGTTGGAGCCGTCGTTCACCGGTGCAGTGAATGCGATAAACAAGGTTTTAGCTGAGCTCGGGGTCGATACGACTGGCCGGACCGCGTACGATTCCAGCGGGCTCTCCCAGCAAGATCTCGCGAGCGCCGCATCGATCGCGTCGGTGCTCGCGGTGGCAAATGGGGGCAAGTTTCCGCTCACCGATACGGTCAATTCTGCGCTTGCGATCGCCGGTTACAACGGAACGCTGGCCACTCGGTTCCAATCGGGTTCAGCAGCGGGCGCGGTTGGTGACGTGCGTGCCAAGACCGGCACGTTGACTGCGGTCAGCGCACTGGCCGGGACCGTGGTGACCAAGGACGGTCGGCTACTGATCTTCGCGTTGCTATCCAATGGCGGTCCAGATACGATCGCCGCTCGGGCTGGGTTGGATAACATGGCAGCAGTGCTCGCCGGCTGTGGCTGCCGATGAGCGGCGTACTACTGGCTGTGCTCGCGGCAGTCGCCTACGGCACGTCCGATTTCTACGCTGGTGTGCTGTCTCGCCGCTCGCATTTCGCGCTCGTCGGCCTCGTCTCGCAAATCGCTGCTGCGGCCGCCACGACAGTCGCTGCCGTAGCAGTCGGTGGCACGCTCAGCGCGCAGGCGTTCTGGTGGGGCGCGATCAGCGGATTCGGCGCGATCTTAGGCACGCTATCGCTCTATCGAGGCTTGGCCCGCGGCGCGATGAATGTCGTCGGCCCAATCTCAGCGGTCGGCGCTGCCGGAATACCGGTGATTTTCGCAATCCTCACAGGGGAACGACCGTCGCTGTTGGCATTCGGCGGGATCCTCATCGCACTGCCAGCGGTCTGGATGGTGGCATCGAGCCCAGACAGAACAGCAGGGCCGCGGGCCGGGGTGACCGACGGGATCCTAGCCGGGGTGGGATTTGCGCTGCTATTCATCGCCCTCAACCGGGCCGGTCACGACTCCGGACTCTGGCCCACCTCGGTCAGTCAAGTCACCGGCCTGCTGGTCCTCATCGGCTACCTGGCGATTGCCCGGCCGCCGCGCAGCAACAGCCTGCCGTGGCGTGCCGCGGCCGTCGGCATCCTAGGAGCCGCTGCGATCGTGTTGTTCGTCATCGCTAGCCGCACCGCGTTACTGTCGGTGACTGCCGTCATTACCTCGTCCTATCCGGCGATTACGGTGCTGCTGGCAGCACTACTACTCGGTGAACGTGCCTCCCGATTACAGATCGGCGGGCTGGCGCTGTCCGCGGTATCGGTTGTCGCCTTCGCTCTCGCCTAGGCGACGCCCGATATACCGTGAACGCATGACAAACGAGGCACTTATCAACTGGGACGTCGCGGCCGCCGCCGGGAAAAAAGTTGTCCGAGGTGGTCCACAGATCCCGCTGAAGGACGCCGTGGAAGTCGTCGCGCAATTACGCGCCGCAGCATTGAGCGCTGATGAGCACGTCGCGCGCATCACCCAAATTCAGCAACCCGCGCACTCAGCGCCAACAATGGTCGTTGATCGGCCGGGCTGGATCGACATCAACGCCACCTCGATCAGTACGTTGATGGACCCGCTGGTGCGCAAGCTTGCCGCGCAGAACACCACCAGTGCTGTGGGCCGGGCTATCGGCTCACGGGTCACCGGCGCCGAAGCTGGAGCGGTCATGGGTTTCCTCGCCAGCCGGGTCTTAGGCCAATTCGATATTTTCGGTCCCGCGACCGGCCAGTTGTTGCTGGTCGCGCCGAATATCGTTGAAGCCGAACGCAAGCTCGATGTCGATCCCGCAGACTTCCGACTCTGGGTCTGCTTGCACGAGGTGACCCACCGCCTTCAGTTCACCGCCTTTCCGTGGCTATCGGATTATTTGCGCGCGCAGGTCGCGGCACTGATCGACGAATCTGATCTTGATGCTGACTCGCTCAAGGCGACCCTCTCCAGTGCCGTGGCAGCTATCAAAGAACGCCGTCAGAATGAGGCCAAGAACGGCGCCAAGAACGGCGGTAAGGGCATCCTGTCGCTGCTTCAATCCCCGGCGCAGAAGGAGATTCTGGACCGGATGACCGCGGTAATGAGTCTGCTCGAAGGCCACGCTGAGTACGTGATGGACGAGGTTGGACCATCGGTGGTGCCCTCTGTTGCATCCATCCGCGCCAAGTTCAAGCAGCGCCGAGCCGGACGCTCACCGATTGACCGACTCTTTCGCAAGCTCCTCGGTTTGGAGGCAAAGATGAAGCAGTACGCCAATGGTCGGATCTTTGTCGACGGCGTCGTCAGCGAAGTCGGGATGGCCGGTTTCAACGTGGTCTGGACCTCACCGCAGACGCTGCCGACAGTTTCCGAACTCACCTCACCGCAGGACTGGGTCGCCCGAGTCCGCCCGACCGATCGGCTCACCGCAACCTGATGAGCCAGCCACATCCGGATGTTGCCGCGATTCGGACCGCGGTCCGCGATTGGCTCAACTCATACGGCGATTACAACGCGAACGTATGGGTGGCCATCTCTGGTGGCGCCGACTCG
>JBDTCL010000170.1:0-12170 GCA_039923595.1 Antricoccus sp.
GGAGCACGGTGAGCCGCTGATCTTTGGTATCAAGCGTAAACGGGCTGTGGTCCAGTCTGGGTTCGGCTTCGAGGTAGTCGATGTCGATGACAATCTTGATCCGGAGAGCATTGTGCGGCATGATGCACACTGCGAAGATCCCGCTTATGCTTTCGCGCTGTCACGGCTGAGTGGCTCAGACCTAGCTCATACGCCGATGGGGATTTTCCGCCAGGTCCAGCGTCCTACCTACGATTCTTCGCTACAAACCCAACTGCACGCGGCAATCGACCAGGGTCCGAACGATCTACAGGAGTTGTTGCGCGGCAAGGACACCTGGACTGTCGCGTAAGCCCGCGAAACCCAGTGATTGAACCACTCACCATCGGTATCATCTCGGTGCATACCTCACCGCTGCGACGGGCGGGATCAGGAAACGCTGGCGGTCTCAACGTATATGCGCTGGAATCAGCCCGACAGCTCGCTCGCCAAGGGCACCAAGTGCATATTTTCACCGCTGACCAGATCGATGAGCTCGCCGATTGCATCGAGATCGAACCGGGTCTCACCGCGCACCAACTTGGCGTGGTGCCAAGTGGTGCCGATAAGGACGCATTTGCGACTGATCTCGACGCGATCAGCGATGCGCTCGGACGGCATCGCTCGTTTGCCCAACTTGAGGTGATTCATTCGCACTACTGGATGTCTGGGGTTGCCGTCGAGCGGGTGCGATTGGCGCACCAGGCGCATCTGATCACCATGCACACCATGGCTTTAGTAAAAGGACGCGATAGCGGTGTCTCAAGCGACCCCGCTCAGCGCATTGATGCCGAGCGCACGCTTGTTGCGACCGTCCCGCTGATCGTCAACACCAGTAAGGAAATCGAAGATGCGGCCGCGTTGTACAGCGCTGATCCCGAACATTCCTACGTCGTGCCCCCCGGCGTAGAGACCACGACATTCTATCCGCGTGATCGAGCCGCGGCTCGCCATCGGACCGATCTTAAGAACACCGATCTCGTGGTGTTGTACGCGGGACGCCTGCAGCAAATGAAAGGCATCGACGTCCTTCTTGATGCCATCGCGGTCTTGCGCGATACCGATCCGCGGTTGTCCGCTCGAGTGCACACGGTGATCGTCGGTGGCGGAACACCTACGTCGGCAGCGGCGCTACTTCAGGTCGAAGATGAGCTACAGATCGCCGGACTGGTCGAACATCGCGAGTCGGTCGATCCGTCGCAGTTAGCCGATTTGCTGTGCAGCGCTGACATCGTGGTGGTTCCATCCCGGAGTGAATCTTTTGGACTGGTCGCCGCCGAATCTGGGGCTTGCGGTATTCCGGTGATCGCGAGCGCCGTCGGCGGCTTACCCGATGTGGTTGATGATGGCGATACCGGATTGCTGGTACCCCCGGGCGATCCGCGCGAGCTAGCGAAAGCAATTGGCCAGTTATTGCACGATGACGACCGACGAATCGCGCTGGGTCAACACGCGGCGCAGCGCATGTTGACCTGGACCTGGGCGCAAACAGCGACCCAGCTGCTTGCTGCCTATCGAGCTGAGATCACTCGATTGCCAGGTCAACGCTGATGAGCGACCCGCTCAGGATTCTTTGCATCATGGCTCATCCTGATGACATCGACTTCAGTGCTGCAGCAACTATCGACCAGTGGGTGCGCGCTGGTGCCCAGGTCACCTACGTGATCGTGACCTCTGGTGATGCTGGCGGATACGACGACGCACTGCGCTCAGAAATGATCGATACCCGCCGAAGTGAACAGATCAGTGCTGCCGCTGTCGTCGGGGTTAGCGATGTGCGTTTTTTGCACGGTTACTCCGACGGATTCGTCGAGCCAAACCACGATCTCATGCAGGATCTCGTGCGGGTGATGCGTCAGGTGCGACCACACCGTGTGGTGACCCACAGCGCCGAGCGGTCCTACGATTACATCTGGCAGTCACATCCGGACCATCTTGCTGTCGGTGAGGCGACGATCCGGGCGATGTACCCGGCGGTGGAGAATCCGTTCTCCTATCCGCAGTTGCTGCAGGATGAGAATCTCGCAGCATGGCGCATCCCTGAGCTTTGGTTGGTGGGCCATCCCACCCCCGATCATGCAGAGCTGATTGATGAGGTTGGCTTGGCCATCAAACTCGATGCGCTACGCGCACACGCAAGCCAGATGCCCGATCTAGGCAATCTTGAGGCATTGATCCGTAATCGACTACTGACCGGACCGCGGCCAGCCGGCATCGACCCCGCGGCGATGGTCGAAGCGTTCCGGGTTCCACGCCTACACGATCCGCAGCATTTAGCTCATTCAGCCGCTGCCGACCTGTAGTTCCCATCAGCATCCTCGCACGCTACGGTGAGGCGTGGAAATCAAACAATGGTGGGACGATAACGGTGTACCAAGACTGATCAATCTTGCCCTCAGTGACAAGATCGTCGGTATTTGGCGCAACCGCGTGCTTAAGCACGTGACCGGTGATGTGGTCGAGTTAGGTTTTGGCTCCGGTCGCAGCCTCCCCTACTACGCCGAATCAGTGACGCGGGTGTACGCCATCGAGCCGTCAGATATCGCGTGGTCTAAAGCGGCGGATCGAATTGCCGCGGCACCCTTCGACGTGGTCCGGATCGGTCTTGATGGCGCGCGCATCGCCCTGGATGAGGCGAGCGTCCAGGCAGTGGTCTCGACCTGGACGATGTGCACGATTCCGGATCTGGCGGGCGCTCTGAGCGAAGTCAAGCGGGTCCTACGACCTGGTGGATCCCTGCATTTCGTCGAGCATTCGCTAGCCCCGGACAAGGCCGTAGCCACCGCGCAGCGCATCATCCAACCGGTCTGGGGACCCGTTGTCGGCGGCTGTCATCTGAACCGCGACATCCCGGCTGAGATCGTCAATTCCGGCTTGATGATGGACCGACTCCGCACGTCATACGCCGTCAAACTCTGGCCCGGGCGCCCCTGGGCCTGGTTTACCGTCGGCGCTGCCAGCAAACCGGGCTAACCCGCGCCTGGGTTGCCCTTGACTACCTATTAGGGCGATATTGCTCTAGCTGGCACTCGGCCGCCGTCCCGCTCAATCTAGGATCGAGCGGGGTCGCAAACTTCGGGGTGCCAGGTGATGAGCAACCCTACTTGTTCTCGGCGTAATACATGGGGCCGCCGCGGTATGCCGGGAAGCCGTAACCGTTGACGTACACCACATCCACGTCCGAAGATCGCTGCGCGATTCCTTCGGCGAGCAGCGCCGCACCCTCGTCGGAAAGCGCTTTGAGACACCGATCAACGATCTCCTGATCGCTGATCTCACGACGTTCGACGCCGCTCTCGGCTGATGCTTGCTCGATAAGCGCGCGAACTTCAGGATCTGGCGTTGGCGTGCGGCCGTCGTACTTGTAATAACCCGCTCCGGTCTTCTGCCCAAACCGACCCATCTCGCAGAGGGTATCTGCGATCTTGTATCGAGGGTCAGCATGACCTTCCTCAGCCGCCCTTTTGCGGGCCGCCCAGCCAATGTCCAGGCCAGCCAAATCTGACATCGCGAACGGACCCATCGCCAAACCGAAATCGGTGAGCGCTTTATCAACCTGTTCCGGCAGCGCGCCCTCGGTGATCATTTGTTCTGCTTGCAACCGGTATGGCGATAGCATGCGGTTCCCGATGAACCCGTCACACACGCGCGATATGACTGGGATCTTGCCGACCTTCTTGGCCAGATCCATGCAAGTCGCGATCACATCAGCAGCCGTCTTTTCACCACGGACAACCTCAAGTAGCCGCATGACATTGGCCGGGCTGAAGAAGTGCAGGCCGATCACGTCTTCAGGCCGCTTCGTCACTGCGGCAATCTCATCGATATTGAGTCGGGACGTATTCGAGGCGAGGATTGCTCCCGGCTTGCAGATAGCGTCAAGCTTGGTGAATATCTCCCTCTTCACCGGCATATCCTCAAAGACAGCTTCGATTACTAGGTCGACATCGGCTAGATCCTCAAGCTGGGTTGAGGTAGTGATCAAGCCCATGCGTTGATCAACTTGCTCGGCGGTGAAGCGGCCTCGCTTGGCCGATACGTCATAGTTGCCCTTGACCTTCGCCAGCCCCTTGTCGAGCGCTTCTTGGTTCTGCTCGATCAGCGTCACCGGCACGCCAGCGTTAACCAGCACCATCGAGATGCCACCACCCATGGTGCCAGCGCCAATCACACCGATCTTGCTGATCGTGCGCAGAGCCGTGCCTTTGGGAACATCATCAACCTTGGGGGCCTCCTTCTCAGCGAAGAAGTTGTACTGCAATGCCTTCGATTCCGGTCCGGCCAGTAGGCCAAGGAATAGATCGCGCTCCGCCTTCAAACCTTCGTCGATGGGCAGGGTAGCCGCGCGTACTGCATCGATCGCTGCATGCTGCGCGACACCATTACGCGCGTTGCGCCGGATCGCCTTGTGCGCGCCGTCCCAATCAACATTGTCTGCATTGACCGCATCGCGGCGATCCACCACTGGCAAGTCACCGCCTGCGAGAGTCCCTGCAAATGCAACACCGCCAGCAACCGGATCACCGTCGAAGGTACCGTCAGCGATGCCTAGCTCGGCGGCCTTCGCGCCGGTCACCGGCTTCGCGCTGATGATCATGTCCAGCGCCGCCTGGGTATCGATGATCCGTGGCAGTCGTTGAGTGCCGCCGCCGCCGGGAAGCAGACCAAGGTTCGTCTCTGGGAGACCAATCTGTGCTTTCGGGTCCGTGACCCGGTAATGACAGGCGAGAGCAAGCTCGAGACCGCCGCCCAGGGCGAATCCATTGATCGCGGCAATCACCGGAATTGGAAGCTCTTGGATGCTCTTGAGGACCTCGGCGAGACCGGGGCCTTCTTGCGATGCGGGCGTATTGAATTCGCGAATATCCGCGCCTCCGCAAAAGCCCTTGCCCTCTCCCACGATCACCACCGCAGTTGAGCCATCGCCGGAGGCCCGCTCGATTCCGGCGGCGATGCCGGCTCGGGTCGTCGAGCCGAGTCCATTGACGGGCGGATTGACAAGCGCGACAATCGCGACTGTGCCCTCCTTGCCGTAATTCACCGTCGGGGATACAGACTCGAATGATGTGGGCATCAGATTCCTCGCTTCATTGCTGGGCTGGCTACTCAACGATATGTTGCGCTGTCTCGCGCCCGACGCCCAGGTCTGCCGGCTACGGACAACACTGAGCCACGATGTGCGTAATACCCGGCATTTGCGTCACTCGGTTGCTGCAACGTGTGGCACGTTAAGTCGAGCGGCGCAGTGCCAAATCCCGATCTCCCTGCGACCAAGCTCTGACTTGCTGACTCTCAGATCCGTCTTGTGCAGAGTCGCCGACGGTCGTTCACCTGATTGCACGTGCTACACCCGCGCAAAGCTGCCTAGACGGCCGACTGCGGTGTCGGGCACGATACGGGAAAAGTTGGCGGAGGTGGACGAGAATCGAACTCGCCTAGCCGAGATACTCGGCTACATCGGTTTTGAAGACCGAGAGGGCCACCAGGCACCTTTACACCTCCAAGTCAATCGCTCACGGTCCGGTTTGGGCACCGACGACTGAAAGAACGTTTTTATACAAGCGTTATCCGGCCACGACCCTGCGAAACCGAGCCGATGGAGGATGCTCTTAATCCAGCCTTACCGCATTCTGACAATACGGATTCAGCAAACTCAGGCTGCACCCCGAATAGCAGTCCACCAGATGTCTGCGCATCGGCAAGTAGTAGGAGCTCGGTCTCACTCGCGTTTTGGGCGTCAACAAGCGGGCTTGCCCAGTCGAGGTTGCGACGACTACCCCCAGGCACGACTCCGTCCGCCGCCAACGACTGGACACCATCGAAATATTGCACCCGATCGGTCCATATACGTACATCGACCCCAGAAGCGACAGTCATCCTCGATAAATGACCCAGAAGCCCAAACCCAGTGATATCGGTTGCCCCGGTCGCGCCGTGACTGAGCGCGATCTGCGCCGCGGATCGATTCGACGTCGTCATAGACGCTGTCGCCTCCGCGATCAAGGCCTCTGGCGCCCGAGCCAACTTGATAGCCGTGGTCGTAATGCCGACGCCTAACGGCTTTGTCAGCACAAGCACGTCCCCATCGCGCAGGCCCGTATTGCGAAGCAGCCGATCCGGATGCGCCTCTCCGGTAACCGCAAGCCCGTACTTAGGCTCAGGATCATCAACGCTATGCCCACCAACAATCGGAAACCCATTCTCCTGCCCGATTGACAATCCACCACGGACCACCTCACGCAGTACGTCGGTAGACAAATCCGATGACGGCCAGGCGACAATATTCAACGCAAACAACGGCCATCCGCCCATCGCGTAGATATCGGAAATGGCATTCGTTGCAGATATCCGTCCCCACGTAAAAGGGTCATCCACCAACGGTGTAATGAAATCAGTCGTCGAAATCAACACGCGGTCTGGCGCTATTGCCCACACGGCCGCATCATCACCCGTTTCGGTCCCGACAATGAGATCGTCAAACTGCGTCGAGTCGATATCGCTCAGGACTTTTGCCAGCTCACCGGGCGCGAGCTTGCATGCGCAGCCACCGCCGTGGCTGAACTCCGTCAGGCGTTTCCCTGAATACAACTCAGCCATGTGGCGACTTCCCATCCTCATTGAACTCTGTGATTGATACTTTAATGACCTCGTGCCGCCCGTCCGGAAGCCGTCTGGTCGCCCGGACGCGCGCGAGGTATTCCATGAGCGGCACCGCCACTCGCCGCGTCGTAGCCAACGCCTGCCGACCCTCGCCCAACGTAAAAGGGGCTTCGAATTCACTGAGTCGAGCAACCGCCTGCGCAATCGCGTCGGGCGTCATATATATCCCCGAAGCCAACGCAACGAGGTGCCCGTGCCTACACAATGCTGACAGCTCTCGAGCGCCCAGCCCCAGATCTCGAAGCATATCCCCGTCCGGAGCATGAAACTGGTTCACCGCGACGGCCTCGACAAACCCCTGAAGTCCGGCACTCAAGCGTTCGGTCATTGCATGATGTCGAACGTCAACGACGAACCCGGCGTCCACCCGCGCCTCTGGGGTCTCAGCGAGGACTGCGTGCAGCAGGTCCACGTGCGGCAGATTGAGTCTCTGTCGCGCGGTCTCGATCGACACTCCCCGCGAATCGGGGTTGTCGCGTAGATCGTCGTTGATCAGACCCACCAGCTGCGCGACCAGTCGATCGAGGTGACCACGGTCGATACACCAGCCACGAGTCGCTTGCGGGAGCACCTTACAACCCATTCGGATCAGGTCATCAGCCCGAACTATGCCGCGCTCCCGGATAAGCACTCTCGCGTCCGGTGTCGAGGTATAGCTGGCAAGTGCCGCCACCCGCGCGGCTGCTGCACCTCGACGAACAAATTGGGGTACACAGACATCCAGCACGGTCACCGAACCAAAGATGACACGCCGCCCAGGATCACGCAGCACGAGCCGATCTCCGATACGCAACGGTAATTCCGTATCGAGAGCGACGCGCACGAACTGCTCACCAAGACGGCGCAGCCGACAATGCACTGCTGCAGTACCGATATGCGCCATGCACTCGCGCGGAACCAGCTCTCCTGCGCTCGAACCGTTCAGTCGCAGCCGCGCATCGACAATCTTCGAGCGGATAAACCGATCCGGCGCGAGGAGTTGTGAACCGCGCTTCGCCTGTGTCGCGGTCACACCGCGCAGGTTCACCGCGACCCGCCGCACGCCATCCAATGACTCGTAATTGGCCCCCTCCGACTCCAACGTTCGAATCCACACACGGCGAGTCGGTGCCCCATGCCCGTCGGACAAATCGAGCTGTTCCCCGGCGCGCAGTGTCCCATCGGTCAGGGTGCCGGTGACCACCGTGCCCGCTCCGCGGACAGTGAACGCACGATCGACCCACAGTCTGACATCGCCCGCAGGATCGGGAAGCGCGAGTCGCTCGACCAGCCGCGCAAGCTCGCCTCGAAGACTCTCAATGCCGGCACCGGTGACCGCGCTTACGGCGACCGACGGAATACTTGCGAGCTTCGAACCCTTCAGATACTCGCGCGCCTCGACCTCGGCGAGCTCCGGATCCATCAAGTCAGACTTCGTAATAACGAGGATCCCGTCATGAACGTCGAGGGCCTCGAGGCCCTGCAAATGCTCACTCGACTGCGCCGACCAGCCCTCGTCCGCAGACACCACAAACAACACCGCCGGCACGCTCCCCGCTCCAGCCAGCATCGTCGAGACGAACCGCTCATGCCCGGGAACATCCACAAATGCGACGTGCGCGTCGTTGGACAATGCGCTCCACGCAAACCCGAGGTCGAGCGTGATCCCCCGGCGCTGCTCTTCGGCCCACCTGTCTGGTTCGATACCAGTCAACGACCGAATAAGCGCGGACTTTCCATGGTCGACATGGCCCGCGGTCGCGACCACGACACTCCTTGGCGCGGCGCGCATTACCCGGACGCTGCCTGTCGTATCGAGTCGGCAAGAGTGCCAAGGTCACGCTGGTCGATGGCGCGCAGATCAACGATGCATCTTCCATCCTCTATCCGTGTGAGGACCGGGACGGACACCCCGCGCAGACGCGCGCCGAACCGCGTCGGCAAAGACAGTCCATAACTAGGGAGCTCGCTCCCTGGAGCACCGCCGCCGCCGACAGTCGACGTCATTGCCCGCGCGTGGACATCCAGGCCCTCCAACAGCGACACCAGACCAACTGCGCGTGCCTCGAGTTGCGCCTGCGTCGTCTGCAACATTGTGACTATCGGCACGGTCGGCCCCACTACTGTGGCCTCAAGCGCGGCGAGGGTGAGCTTGTCGACCCGGTAGGCGCGCGCCATCGGATGCCTACGAAATAGTTCCGTCCTCGAGGTGTCGTCGGCAAATATCAGCCCGGCTTGAGGACCGCCCAGTAGCTTGTCACCGGACGCCGTCACCACCGCCGCGCCGGCAAGCAGCGCGGACGTGACATCAGGCTCCGCGGGCAGCAGCGGCTGCGGGTGTAGCAGACCGCTGCCAATATCGCAGACGACCGGCAGCGGCAACGACGACAACTCGGCCACCGACACGCTGCTGGTGAATCCGTCAACGCGATAGTTTGACGGGTGAACCTTCAAGATCATGCGAGTGTCTGCAGTGACCGCGTCTGCATAATCATGTAGGTGCGTCCGGTTAGTCGTGCCTACTTCTCGCAGGCGAGCACCGGTAGCCGCTAAGAGGTCCGGAATGCGGAAGCCCGCACCGATCTCAACTAGCTCGCCCCGCGAAATGATGATCTCGCCGTCACTGGCCATCGCCGCGGTGACCAGTGCGATCGCGGCCGCCCCATTGTTGACCACGTGGACACCCGCCGCAGTGGGAACGGCTGCGAGAAGCGCGTCGCTCAACGACTGCCCTCGGCTCGACCTGCGCCCCTAGTCAAGGTCCAGTTCCACGTCGCACGTGCCCGCCGCCGTGCTTATCGCGCTCAACGCTGCCGGCGACAACGGCGCGCGACCAAGGTTGGTATGGACCAGCACCCCCGTGCAGTTGAGCACTCGTCGCATCCGTATCAGACCATCACTGAACTGGGTCCGAAGCTCATCATCGACCGCATCGATATCAAGATCACCAGCCCGCACCCGCGCCTGGATTTCACCGATGATCTGCTTGACTCGCGACCGTCCAAGGACCGGCAGCGCCGCCACGGCGGCAGCGCCATCCAGCAGTGCATCCGTTCGAGGTACCGTTGCCCGCGGATCGGCACCCACCGCGCGATCATGCCTCGGCGGCACAACCGTCATGAGAGCACCGACAACAGGCCAAAGCGCACGCTGGACGCCGTGAGCGACCCGCTCACCTTCGAGCCAACCGGCCGCCACGTCAACGCAGACCCCCGAAGGCTCACCGCCGACAACGTGACCGGTAAAGCGCCGACCACCGTCGGCTCCGCAATCAACGCAGAGGCCACGCCAGCGAGGACCCCACGCCTGCGCGGCGCGGTCTGCACAGTCGCATCCATCAAAACTCTGCCTCTCTTCACCAAACGCTGCCGCTTTTAACGCCCTGGAGCAGTTGACCGACCGCGCTGGGGATCTTTGCAACGATGATGCGAACATGCGGATTTCGGTGTCCAGTTATCTTTCGGCACGCCGACGGCGCTGTCAGGTTACACGAATACGGTTAATGCAAAGTGGTAGGCGACTGGTTGCCCTGTCATGACTAGGCGAAGTTCGGGAACCTCTGCACTACATAATCTTGTGCGAACGGGCAGCGGTTACCGAAGCGACACCGCTCGGCCGGTTCATTCCAGATGGAATATCTCCACTGAGCCAGCATGGGTTCGCGTGTCGACTTCGCCTCATCACAGATCACCAGATCGGGCTCTAAATGTCGGAGCGCGCGATTGCAACACGCTGCGCCGGTGCGGGACCGCCGCCTCGGGATAATCGTGATTTGTTGACCGGCGACAATTTCTCAACCGATAACTAAGCGTCTCCAGGGACAATCGTGTCGAACTTGCGATCGACGATGGAGGAATACCTGCCGCTGCGCAGCGACACCGCAAATACCGACGCTTAGTTACTTGTGAGTGCCTCGACTACGGCGTCGAAGGCGCCGTCGGCGTACTCACGCATCTCGTCGTCGGTGCGGTCTTGGATGGGGTGCGGCGTGAACACACGCGCGATCGTGCTGAAACCGAGGGCGTCGGCTTGAGTCTGGGCGGCCGTGACGAATACTTCCGACGCGACCATGACGCCGGGAAGCCCGCGCCGCTCCAGATCACTAATGTCATGCACACTGCACGACGTACAACTGCCTCAATCGGCGAGCGCTTCAACCACCATGTCGCACTGGGTGGAGATCTCGTAGCGTAGATCCGCGGGGGCTGGCTTGGTGAACGTCGGCTTCTGATATCGACGGACCCTAGCGCCCACCTCAACGAGACGCTCTTCGAGGCGGTCGAGGAATACATTTCCACGCGCTTTGGAGATGTCGAGCAGACCGACGGTCTTGCCATCGAGCGATCCGGACCGCTGGACACGCTGACGGGCTACCGGCGCGCGTTCACCAGTGGGATCGAGGATTGTGGTCATCGTCTTGCTCCTTCGCCAATCGTCCTCACTTTAGCACCTCGCGGGTGACCGGCTGCGATCCAACGGCGCCGTTCGCCCAGCCACCGATGACGGCCGAGAAGAGCCCGGCCAGTCCGCCGGCGTACACCAGCATGAGGCCATTCGGCGCGAACTTGTTGATACGCCTTCCCGCCATGGCAGCTGGAATCCCCTCGGTGATACCTCCTGCGCCTGTGATGAGTTCGTCGGTATCGATCTCGAGGCGGGAACGAATCTCGTCCACCACGCGGTCATAACCCCACCCAGCCTCTGCAAAGCGGCTGCCGTGCTCGGGACTGAGCACAAGGATGCCATCGAAACCCTGCACCAGCTTTGGATGATGCATCGACCGCAGGCAGACCGCCATCGACTCCGCGAGGCCCTCGGGGTCACGCGTCTTCTGATCAACGATGCATCTGGGTCCCTCACCCGCGAAGACGGTGAGCGCATCGACGCCTGGCGCGACGCCGCGATTTTCGGCAAGCGAACCAAACGGCGAGTCGGGCCGCTCGGCGAAACAGAACGACAACTTGCCCGGGTTGCCTTGGGTGGCCCGGTCTACTCCTCCCGGACGCCCGCCCCCTACGTTGCGGACGACCAGTTGCACTGCGCGACCAATCGTCATATTGGCGCGGTTGCCTTGACCGAGGACGTTTCCCTCGGAATTCATTCCGATTGCTTGCGTGCCCGGGCCACTGCACACGATCACCGGACCGACCGGCATTGTCGTAGCGAGTACGCCGTGCATATTGAACTCGTCGTTGCATAGCGCTTCAACTGCCGTCAGCACCCAGGGCAGATACTCCGGCAGGCACCCCGCCATCACCGCTGCGATCGCGACTTTTTCCACCGTCACGTCAACAAGGTCCGGCGGGATCACCGCCACAATCTGCTGAGGATCTCGCGTCGTACCGGTGAGCATCCGCAGGACCCGCTCTGGGGTGGGAGGAACGACGGGTAGACCGTCGGTCCAGCCACGCTGGAAGAGCGCCTCGAACTCATCCTCCCGCTCGGCCAGCTCCACATGTCGTGAGTGCAGGCTCGACCCGCCGAATTTGACGCGAAGCGCGTCCACCAAGTCC
>JBDTCL010000171.1:0-5173 GCA_039923595.1 Antricoccus sp.
CACCCACAATGGCGACGTCATATGCCAGCTTGACCAGTTGCACCTTGCTGCCGACCGAGTCAAATACGGTCTTGCGACTGACCCCCGCCGCCTGCGCGATTGCCTCGATGCTCGTCGAGCTATAACCGTTTTCGGCGAAGAGCGCCGTTGCCGTCTGGACGATCTTTCGACGGGTCTGGTTGGCCTGCTCCTCGCGCAACTGCGAACGATATTGGCGCGTCGGTGGTGGCTGCATAACTCCACTCATTAATTTAGGTGACTCTTGACGTATTGAATTGACTCACGGTGACTTCATTTATACTCGAAGGAGAGTCACAATGAAAATAAACACCCGCCGCCCCAGCGATGAGCAGAACGACGCGGCGCGGTTATGCCGCGCCCGGTTTGTCCTGCTCACGACCTATCGCGCGTCCGGAGAATCCGTTGCCACCGCGGTCTGGGTTGTTCCAGACGCAGACCAAGTCGCCATCCTCACAAACGCCGACTCCGGCAAAGTGCGCCGCCTTCAACACAATCGCGCGGTGACGCTGGTGCCTTGCAACCCTCGTGGAGCGCCCAGCCCGAAAGCTACACCGGTGCTGGGCCACGCTGAGGTCCTCGCCGACCCGGACGCCGTGGCCCGACTGTGGAAACTGATTAGCCGCAAATACGCCGCGGCACACGTGGTCCTGCGGATCCTCGGTTGGCTCAAACCCGCCTGGAGACGATGGGACGGACCGCAGGTCGCGCTGCTGATCACCCTCGAGGGCGATCGGTGAAAGCACGACCACGGTAGCTCTAAATGGAGTCGCCGTGCCTGACCGAGCAATTTGCAATACGCGGCGATCTTACATTCGTCCCTACACGAGGAGTCAGTTGCGATGCATACCCCTCTCGAATTCGCCCGATCGATCGCGCTGCTGTCGGTCGGCCTGTATGCCGGCGGCGTTCTATTCGTTGTGCTCGCGCCCTCTACCGGACGCTTGCCGGGCCCGGCGTATGTACGCCAGTGGCAAGCGCTGAATACGGATTACGGCAGGGCGATGCCACCGCTGTTACTGACCTGCGTGCTTGCGCTCATCGCCACCACCGCTCTTTCTTGGCATCACGGCCCGCTGGTGCTTGGTCTCGGAATCTGCGCTCTGGTGCTGGTCGTGCTCATCATGGCTCTGACCGTGGTTGTCATGGAACCGTTGAACCGCACCGCGGACTCGTGGAATCCGGACCAACTACCAATCACGTGGCAACAGGTTAGGCAGCGATGGGCTGGCCTGCACCTGGTACGTACGATTCTCGGAGTGAGCGCTTTCGCTTGCCTCGTACTCGCCCAAGCCGTCGATCGCTGAGCGAGCATCATGACTAATCCGTCAGTGGATCGGTCCCCGCCACCAAGATTCACCCGTCGAAGTGTGGCTTATCCAACCTGAGCAGCCAGATTCAGTGCGATCTGAGGTGGGGTTCCCACTTCTGCCCCGATATAGGGCCCACCGACAGCCCCGACCAATTCCGGGCGGAAGCGGCATTGCGCCCAGGCGACCCTCGCTTCACCAAACTTATTGGTGCTCCAGGTGCGCTTGGCGTCCGCTTTCAGTTGAACGATTCGATGTCGCCGACACCAATCGTGACTGCGCAGCGTGAGTCGGTCGTCTAACGGCAACCCGAAAGCTCCATCATGTGGCGGTGTACACCGTATTGGCGGACTCGCCACCGGTGATCGGATTCGGAAACCGGATGACGTGAGCGTGTGCCTCGGCGAACACTCCTCCTAGCACGACCAGGAAGTCCGGGTCGGGCGGATCGTCGGACCATAGGGCAAACACCCCGCCTGGCTTCAGGTGACGGGTGAGGCGGCGCAAGCCTGCGGGACTGTAGAAGTTGGTGTGGCTGGGGTGCAAGAGATGTCGCGGCGTGTGATCGACGTCCAGCAGAATGGCGTCGAATCGTCGCTGAGGGGCGGCCGGGTCGAAGCCAGTCGCGGTCTCGGTCATGGCGAAGAAATCTCCGTGCTGAAATCGAGTGCGACGATCGGTGCTCAGGCCGACGACATCGGGCAGCAGGCCGCGTTCATGCCACCTGATTACCTCCTCGAGCGCCTCGACCACGAGCAGCGAGCGGACCCGCTTATCGTCCAGGGCAGCGCGTGCGGTGTAGCCGAGACCGAGGCCACCGACGACGACTTCGAGATCGGTTCCAGGCAGTTCGGCCAGAGCGAGGCGGGCGAGTTCGATCTCGGCCACTGTGAACAAGCTGGACATGAGAAATTCATCGCCAAGCTTCACCTCATAGACATCGACATGTTGCTTGGGATCCAGGCGTCGGCGCAGGCTAATGTCACCCATCGGGGTCTGCTGCCATGCCAGTTCCGCAAAATGTGCGCTCATTGCGTCGATCCGTCCTTCACCTGACCGATGACCGGACGCTGCCCCGCCGCCGACCCTAGATTTGCATCATGCCAATGTCATCTTCGCATCTTGCTGATCCTGCGCACGTGCACTTCGAGGTCGGCCGGGCCTTCGCGTCGGGGCGACGATTACCGGATTATCTACACAGTCGAGGAGGACGTTCTGTTCGTCGTCGTTGTACGGCTTGGGCACCGTAGCGACGTTCGTAACCAGTAGTCCGAACGCGGCGTCATGCTTGGTCAGGTTTGTCAGATCGCTGGCTGGAACGAAGCGGTATCACCGAGAGAAATCATGCCGCCGGAGATGACTTGGGCATAGGCGCCGAGACATGGTTTGGGTCCGAAGCCGGGCAGCGTGATGAGATTTTGTTGCAACACTGTGCGTACGGCGTCGGTGCGTGTCGGGAGCACTCCGTGCGGGAGCGTGGGCACCGCGCATCGTGGCGTGCACCTGATGACACTTAGCCGTACCTCGCCGATACAGATCTCACGACCAACCCAGTCGTTCTCCGCGAATGGCGCGCCGAGGGGAGTGTCGAGCACGAGATTGGGGCGGTAGCGGATCATCTCGGCACCGACGTGAGCGAGCGTGGCAGAGCTGATCAGGTGCACCGGCGCGAAGTCGACGAAATTGGTGCCAGGGGTTCCTTGGGCAATCTCAAGTATCTCGAACGGGAGGTCAGCGTCCGCGCCCGCTTCGATCACGTCTTCGGGCGCGGGGCGACCCACCGAGGCGTGCTCGGGTCGAGTCGTGCTCAGTGCCACTTCGCGCTGTAGTAGCTCAGAAAGCAACCGATCGACGTTGGGATCGTCAATAGATAAGCAGTCGCCATCGGGCAGCGTAATGTTTGGCTCTCCGTCGTTCCACTGAGCGGTAAGACTGAGCAAATCTCGCCAGAGTCTGGGATGTTTGGCCGTGGCGACGCGGCCGGTCTCTCGATCTATTACCGCTGCTACCCGGTCGCCTTCGAGACCACTCGCTGTGACGACGGCGCCGGTGAGGTCTTCACCGAGCATTGATTTGACGGGGTATCGGCGCAATGCCGCGACAGTTACATCTTTCATGTTTTCTCCTACATGGTTCATAGTTCTCAGACGGAGCGAAGTCCCTCGATGGCAAGGGCGCCGCCAAACACCGCAAGTTCGGCTACACCGAGGGAGGAGGACATAAACGGTGGGATCACGCCCGTGAAAACGATCAGCGTTTTAGGGTTCGACAACTCGCATAACGCGCCTTCGCCGAACGCCTTTCTTCCGGTTCGGCCCGCCGTTCGCGGCGAGATCTCAGAGCCGGCCGCACTGCCATCGCGCCGAAAAAGCAGCCGAAGCCCCGGATATACCAAGTACGCGGCGCCAGCGAACCGCAACCCTTCGAATGCTGGTCGATAAGCAACGAGTATGGCAGTCAAACCGGTCAGCGATGCGGTCACCCAGATCATGTCGCCGCTAAATACGCCCAACGCCGTCGTCACCGCGCTGCGCCGACCGTGCAGCACTGAACTTTTCATGATCAGGACGACGGCCGGTCCAGGGATGGCAGTCAGCACCACGACGAGAGCGGCAAACGAAAGCGCGCGCTCAAACATGTAGCGAATCGTACGGTGTCAATCGTTGCCGATCGCAACCGCTGGTTGCTCATCAGTATCGCTTGCACCGTGAGCACCGTTTCGCTACGGTGACGACCAGTTGCAATTCGCAATCAGAAGAACCTTAGCCGACAGGAGTTCAATCGGAATGATTATCGTGACAGGACATCTCACCGTGAAACCGGGCCAGCGTCAGCGGCATCTCGAACTGAGTGCCGAGGCCGTGCAGAGGGCGCGAGAATCTGCCCAATGCTTGGATTACAGCGTCTCGCCGGACCCACAGAACCCCGCGCGGGTGAATATTTCGGAGCGCTGGACCGACCGTGGCTCGCTCGACGCCTTTCGTGGTGCTGGCCCGAACTCTGAACTCGCTAATCTCATCGCGGACTACGCCGTCGACGAATACGACGTGCCAGAGCCTCACTTCCCCGAGTCCGACGAGTAAGAACTGCCAGACCTGGTGATTGCGTGCGCGTGACAGACTGAGCATCTCAACGCCTGCTGCCCTATTGGTCAGCAGACCTTACGCGTATTCAAGGATCCAGATCAACGTGTTCAAAAAGTACGGCCAGCTATTTTCTTATCCTGGAACAGCAGGGTTCTCGGCTACAGGGCTCATTGCTCGGATGCCGATTTCGATGACCAGCATCTCGCTCATTCTGCTGATCAGCGCGACGACGGGCGAATACGCAATCGCCGGTGTCGTCAGCGCCAGCGCCACGCTCGCCACCGCCATCGCCATGCCGCAGTTCGCAAGAATTATCGATAGACGTGGACAAGCTAAGGTCGCTCGGCCATTGGTCCTAATCAACGCGACCGCAATCGCGCTCGCCATCGTTGCTATCACTGGTGGCTGGCCGCACTGGACGTGGGTCGCGCTCGCGGCGGTCGCTGGCGGGGCCGCACCCAGCATTGGCGCAATGGTCCGCGCGAGATGGATTCATACGCTGCCCGACAAGGCCTTGCAGCAACGCGCATTCTCCTGGGAATCCTCACTCGATGAGGTGGTCTTCATCCTCGGACCGCCACTAGCCACCATTCTCGCAACGACGGTCGTGCCATACGCCGGATCAATCGCGGCCGCGTTGCTGCTTGTGGTTGGCACTTTCTTGTTCACTGGCCAACGACGGACCGAACCACCGCCCGCGACGGGTACTGAGCGAATCGCTAGTCATCGATTGTTACGTGGACCGATGTTGATCGTCTG
>JBDTCL010000172.1:0-3815 GCA_039923595.1 Antricoccus sp.
AGAACTATCGCGTTCACGTGATCGACGGTGTTTCGCGGATCAAGCAAATCTGTCTCGCGGGTGCCCGGTCCACCGCCGCGCACATCGACGCCGCAGACGGTTCCAGCGGGCGGCAGCACCACGGTGCAGCCGGTCAGCCAGCCGGGCTCGTCCCTGGTCGCGTGTCCGACGCTCAGACCACCAACATCAGTCAGCGAATTCTTTGGACCGGGCACCGGCGCACTCATCATTCTTTGAGCATGTCACCTGGCCGCTCAGCGGGATCAGTCAGTCCATGCCCTTACTGTGGCGCGCAGTTGCCCGGCGAATCTCTCGATCCGCGTCCCGCTTAGCCATATCTTGGCGTTTGTCATACAACTTCTTGCCACGGCCAATGCCGATCTCTACCTTGACTTTGCCATCTTTGAAGTACATCGACATCGGTACCAACGTCAGACCGGTTTCGCGCATCGTGTTGGTGATCTTGTCGATCTCTCGCGCATGCAGCAGCAGTTTGCGGGTACGCCGCGGCGTGTGATTGGTCCAGGAACCTTGCGTGTACTCGGGGATGTGGACGTGATGCAGGTACACCTCGCCGTGCTCGACCTGCCCAAAAGCATCCGCGAGATTCGCCTTGCCATCACGCAACGTTTTGACCTCGGTGCCGACTAACACCAAGCCCGCCTCGTAGGTGTCAAGGATGGTGTAGTCATGCCGAGCGCGGCGGTTGCTCGCAATCAGTTTGCGCCCAGTTTCTTTAGCCATCAGTCCAGTATCCGCTCCGCCGCAAGCTGATTTACTGGCGGACGTAAAGCCGCAGGGTGATCCAGGCGGTGACGCCGCCAAGGACGATTCCGGCGCCGCCCATCAGCGGCGCGACGCTCCAAATGTCGGAGACCTTAATCGGTGGGATCGTACCGGACTTGATCATTGATGCGAATGATCGATCGATCAGGAAGGACTTAGTAAGAAACAGTCCGCCGACCGCCAGCATCGCGCCGATGAACGCCGCGACCGCGGCTTCAATCACGAACGGAACTTGGGTATACCAACGAGAAGCACCCACCAGACGCATAATGCCGGTCTCGGTCCGCCGGGTGAAGGCAGCAAGCTGCACCGTATTAGAGATCAGCAGCAGCGCGGCGACGGCGCCCGCTGCTGCGATCGCAATCGTCGCATTTCGCAATCCGTTTAGTACTGAGAATAGTCGGTTCAGCACCGCTCCCTCATCGCGTACCGTATCGACGCCGGCAGTGTACTTGGGGGTGCCGTCGGTGTTCTTCCCGACCGTGAAGGCCTCAGCAATGACTCTGTAACGCTCTGCGTTCACTAGCGACACCCGATAGGACTCTGGTAGAGCTTCCTTGGGAGTGTTTTTGATCAGCTCCGGCTGTGCGGCAAACTGTTTCTGGAAGCGCTGGTACGCCTCCTCCTGAGTCTCCAAGAAGTACGACTTGACCTCACCTTTTGCCTTCAGCTCGTCAAGTTTGCCGGTGATCGCCTGCTTTTGCTCGGCGGTCGGGTTATTGATTAAGAAAACCGACACCTGAACCTTGTCGTAATAGATGGCCTTCATGGCGCTAATTTCGCGGGCAATCAGCAGACCCGCCCCGAGTAGGCCAAGTGAGATTGCCGTCGTCAAGACCATGGCGATCGTCATTGTCAGATTGCGCCGCAAACCGGCGAGAACCTCAGACAGGATGAACTTCAGGCGCATGTGTTCCTCATAGATCGGCTACTGCATGGGTGGTACTTGATGGAAATTGATTGATTTGTGGGCCGGAAAATCAAAACTTTAGCGGCCGACGCCGTAGACGCCGCGGGTCTGATCCCGGGCCACACTGCCGCCGTCGAGTTCAATAACGCGACGGCGCATCGCGTCGACAATGTTGGAATCGTGCGTTGCCATCAGCACCGTAGTGCCGGTGCGGTTGATCCGCTCCAGCAACAGCATGATGTCCTGGCTCGTCTCAGGATCGAGGTTTCCAGTTGGCTCATCAGCAAGCAACACTAAAGGCCGGTTGACGAAAGCCCGGGCGATCGCGACGCGCTGCTGCTCGCCACCGGAGAGCTCGTGCGGCATCCGGTTAGATTTTCCTTCAAGTCCGACGAGATCTAGGACCTCAGGAACGACCTTTTTTATGGTGTGCTTCGGCTTATTGATGACCTGCAGCGCGAAGGCAATATTTTCGGCCACAGTCTTGTTTTTAAGCAGCCGGAAGTCCTGGAACACGCAACCCATTGTGCGGCGCAGCTTCGGGACTTGCCAGGTGCTCATCTTATTCAGATGTTTGCCGCTGACCCATAGGTCGCCCTTGCTCGGCAGCTCCTCGCGCAGCAACAACTGCAAGAATGTGGACTTTCCCGAACCCGAGGGGCCGATGAGGAAGACAAACTCTCCCTTTTCGATCTCGACTGACACATCGTCCAGCGCGGGACGGGTGCTGGTGGAGTAGAACTTGGAGATATTCTGCAAGCGAATCACAAGCGAAGATGATACCTAAGTTGTGATCGAAAAGTTGCAACGCAGAGCAGAGAGGTCGTGATATATGCCGTTACTCACCACGATTTCTTCTCTAAGCCGCTGAAACCGGCCATCACTGCTGCACTATGCCTGGCTGCGCCGCCACCGGATTCCAGCTTGCAAAAATCCGTCGATATCGCCGTCAAAGACCGCCTGTGGGTTGCCGACTTCGTACTCGAAGCGCATATCTTTGACCATTTGGTACGGGTGCACGACGTACGAGCGCATCTGATTGCCCCAGGAATTGCCGCCATCGCCCTTGAGCGCATCGATTTTGGCTTGCTCCTCCTGCCGCTTGCGCTCAAGCAACTTCGCTTGCAAGACGGTCATCGCTGAGGCCTTGTTTTGAAGCTGGCTGCGTTCGTTCTGGCAGGAGACGACGATGCCGGTCGGAATGTGAGTCAGCCGCACTGCGGAGTCGGTGGTGTTGACCCCTTGACCACCCGGTCCGCTGGCGCGATACACATCGACCCGGATTTCTTCATCTGGGATGTCGATCGCATCGGTGGTCTCGACTACGGGCACCACCTCGACCCCGGCGAAGGAAGTCTGGCGGCGCCCCTGGTTGTCGAACGGGGATATCCGTACCAACCGGTGGGTGCCTTGTTCGACCGATAGCGTGCCGTACGCGAATGGGGCGTGAATGGCGAAGGTGGCCGACTTGATGCCCGCCTCTTCGGCGTAGGAGGTGTCATACACATCAGTCTTGTAGTTCTTGGCCTCGGCCCAGCGCAGATACATCCGCATCAGCATCTCGGCCCAGTCCGCGGCATCAACACCGCCAGCCTCAGAGCGGATAGTGATCAGGGCGTCGCGTTCGTCGTACTCCCCCGACAGCAGAGTGCGTATTTCGAGCTCGTCGATCTGCTTGTGCAGCCCCGGTAGTTCCCTACCGACCTCAGCATGGGTGTCGGCGTCATCTTCAGCCTCAGCCATTTCCTTGAGGAGGAAGACATCATCGAGTCTTTGGCGTATTTCTTCAGCACCGCGCACCTCAGCTTGCAGCCGGGACAACTTGCTGGTGATTAGTTGTGCTGCTTCGGGGTCATCCCAGAGGTTCGGCGCACCCGCCTCGGCCTCGAGCACAACAATCTGGGCACGCTTGCCATCTAGGTCGAGCACCGATTCGATGCTGCTTAGGGTCGTGTTGAGGGCCGCGAGCTCGGCAGGAACGTCAGTAGACACAGTTGATCAGCCTACGCGGTCACCTCGAAGCGCGGCCCGAACAACCGCGCGGCGACAGCGCCGGGTCCGCTTGTTTTGATCATTCCCCCGTTAATGACGACGTCCGACCCGAGGCGCACCCCGCGTG
>JBDTCL010000173.1:0-2966 GCA_039923595.1 Antricoccus sp.
GCCTCTGCCTACACCGGCAGCCACGAAGGCATTCGCGCAACGGTTCGCATACTCGTTGAGAGCAAGATAGGTCCACTCGTTGCGGGTACCGTCGGCAGCGTATGCAACGACTGCGACCTTATTGGCGTTCGTACGCGCATGGCGTCGCAGTTGGTCGCCAATGGTCGCGCGTGCGGTTGGCGATCTGAAAAGGGCAGGAAGCTCAGACATCGACACCTCAGCTATACATCGGTTGGGTGTAGGTCTCAAGGTGGACGAACTCCTCGACCGGAACCCTCGAAAGCTTGCGTGGGAAACCATCGCGCGGGTATCCGACGGCGATATGCGCTGCGGTGATCACACCTTCGGGGATCTGCAGAAGCGAGCGAACTTCAGCCTCCTGTGCGCAGAGCAATGTCGTGACCGCAGTGGCTACGCCTTGATCCCGCAGCGCGAGGCAGAAGTTTTGCATCACCGGATAGATCGAGCCACCGCCAACGACGCTAAGCCGATCGAGACCAGTGTCAGTGGGATGCAGGCCGTCGATCTCAGCGCACAGCACGGCCAGCACTGGGACCTCGTGCAGATGCTCGGCGAAATCGTCGGCTGCTTGGACCGATTTGGGAATCGCATTAGCTTTGACGTCGCCAGAGCCCAAGCCGCTGAAATATTGTTTCCACATCGGCAAGTACAGCTCCGCGAGCTGCCTTTTGCGCTCGGCATCACGCACGATAATCCAGTGCACTGGCTGCCGGTTCCCACCTTGCGGACCGAATCTGGCCGCGTCGAAGGCACGATAGAGCACGTCATCGGGCACGTCTCGATCCTCGAAATAACGGCAAGTACCAGTCGTTTTCATGGCATCGACAAGCTCCACGGTGAACCTCCAAAATGAGTGCCCGGCACCGGCCAGGATCGCCTTCATCGTCAACCGTATCGCGCCCGTTTGTCAATTCAGCTGGCTCTCGCCCAGCCGGCATGACCAAGGCGTCAGGCAAATGTCGACCCGTCATCCTTTCCGAAATTCGACTACATTCCGGTCCACCATCACGAGTCGACCCAGCGAAGCGGGGGAGCGACTTTGCTCGACGGCAGTTGACTGAAATCGACCAACGCGGCTAGTGGTTCGCGGTTGTGACGGCTCGTTGCTGATATTGGCGCGATCGGTCGATACGATGTGCTGATCGAGCGCACGGGATTGAACATAAGGGGAGTGGTCCCATGGGAGTCTTTGGCAGCCAAGACATGCACAGGTATGCAGATTTCATCGCCGATTGTTTTGCGGAGAGTTCGGCGTCGCAGTATTTCGGCGATGTTCGGTTTGCGGAGTTTATGGACGGGATCGGCGACAAACCGAACGTGCGCGCGATGCAACAATTTCAGCAGATCACCGGTTACTCGTTGGATGTATGCCAAGTGGCAGTCTGGGCTGCGCGCAAGATCGCGCAGGAACCGGCCAAATAGCGGCACTTTTCTTGACCTGACGAGGGGCGCAACGCAGGATCGTTACCTGTCAGGCGCTACGTATGCACTCCAATACGTCGCGGGCTACGTCCTCATCAATGACGTGTCAGAGCGTGAGTACCAGATCCAGATGTCACGCAATCAGTGGTCCAAAGGCGAATGTTGCGAAACTTTCTATCCGCTCGGCCCGTCCCTGATCTCTGCTCATCAGGTGGCCGACGTGCAGTCGCTTAGCCAGCAGTCGTGGGTGAACGGCGGGCCACGTCAGGATTCGAATACCTCAGACATGGTCCATGGCGTCGCGGCAGTTAATTTATGAGCTGAGTCAATTCATGACCCTCGAACTGGGAGATCTGATTAACACCGGTACCCCGCAGGTGTTGCGCTCTGCGGCAACTACCCGTACCTCGCTGCGAGCGATGAGATGCAGATCAGCATCGATGGTCTTGGCACCCAACCTCCGCAAGTGATTGATGCACCCGATGTTCACCCGGAAGCAGGCGCGCACCAGATCACGCGCTAAGCGCCCGGTAGCGGGTTCTTCGGTACCGATGGCACGCAGGCTCCGATCGACTCTGCTGAGGTGCGGCTCGCATCGAGGTTGCATCTTTTGTCGCGGTAAAGCCAGGTTGCTAGTTCCGCGTCGTAACGCGCGCTCACGCGCAGTCCACGCCCGGTCGCGCGTTCGATCCAGCCGCTGCTCAGAAATGCACTCGTGAGCGCAGCCGGCAGGGCGCCAGCAAGATGCGGCTTGCGTTGAGTCCAATCAAGACACGAACGGGCAAATATCCGGCGGCTAGATCGCAGTTGCCCCAGATCAATACCTAACTTGGCGATCAGTCTTTCGCCACCGCAGGTGAGTTGATAGTCGCGATCATCGTCCGTTCGCAGTGCACCCGCCGCCAGCAGCCGATCTCGCAACTCGACACCTCGGCGTCCGGCGAGGTGGTCGTAACAGGTCCTGGCTTCGGCGAGCGCGATTGCACTGCGGTGCTGGCGAAGCGAAATCACTGGTCTCTGCGCCGCGATCTGAGCGAGCGCTTCAAGCACCGTACTCACCTCGGCACTAGCGAGACGATGATATTTATGTCGACCCTGTGCGCTCACCTCGATGAGACCGCCGTCGATCAGTCGCCGCAAGTGCGCGGTCGCGGTGGACGGCGACACCGACGCTATTCGCGCGAGCTCGCCGGCTGGCAGCGCGCGGCCATCCGCCAACGCAGTGAGCATCGCCGCCCGCGCGGGATCACCGAATAGTGTCGCGGCCGCAGCGATGTCGATATCGCGAGATTCCGTTGCCATAGGACCAGTGTGCAGCCTAGACATTTCGTTCCGAGACGAAATCTCATCGACCTAGGGTTAGTCACTATGGATACCAACCCAGAAGCGACCACTGATGATGCCCAATTCATTCACTGTGAGTGGGATGCACGTACTCGGGCCCACGACATCGAGGGGCTCCTTGCGCTCTTACCAAGGATGCGATCCTAGAATCACCACTGGTCGCCCGAATCCTGGACCAT
>JBDTCL010000174.1:0-3990 GCA_039923595.1 Antricoccus sp.
GGCAGCCAGGCCAAGGATGTTGATGAAGCCGAGGAAGTACAAAATCACCAGCGACAGTGAATTGATAAGCACCCATCCGGGCTTGGTCAATTTCTCGGCGTGAGTGAACGAGACCACTGGTCGGTATAACGAGTCGCCGAGTGCCCATAGGGCCAGCGCAGCGGACCCGTACCGCAGAACCTCGGTCAGGTAAAATTCGATTGCCGCGAACACATTAGCCACGGCGCTATTCTACGTCGAATTGGCGATCCTGTAGCGCCGGCAGGCAGCCGCACCGCCAACATCGTCACGCCAACTCACAACAAGTCACTTGAGTCGAGCTGGGCTATTCGGTGAAACAAAACTGCGGTGGCCTCAACACGAATGCTGAGGCCACCGCAATTTGGACTTGCGCTGAACTTGGCGGAGGCTATTTTTCCCCAGCTGGCGTGCTCTTGGCTGCTGCTTGCTTGGCAGCGGCAGGCGTAGCAACGGCAGGCTTGACGATCGCAGGAGTGGCAACGGCAGGCTTGACAGCGGCAGGCGTAGCAACGGCAGGCTTGACAGCAGCAGGCGTAGCAACGGCAGGCTTCACAATCGCAGACTTCGCGGCTGCTTTCTTCGCGGGAGCAGACTTCGCTGCGGCTTTCTTCGCGGGAGCAGACTTCGCGGCTGCTTTCTTCGCAGGGGCCTTCGTTGCCGCGGCCTTCGTAGTTGGGGCCTTGCGCGCCGGAGCGGCCTTAGCTGGCACCACGGGCTCAGTCTTTGCTACCTGCGTCTTGAGGTCCTTTGCATTTGCGATGACTGCGTCGGCACTGTCAGTCGCAAGATTCTTCATATCTCGCTCACCACGTGAGAGCAGGACCCGAGTTTGCTCTGAAGCGTTATCGGCCGCTTCCTTCATCTTCTTCACGACCGGGTTCTTTGCAGCTTCTTTGGACAGTCCGTCAAACACTTTTTCGCCGCGCGCCGTGAACTCGCTATAGATCGATATCGCTTGCGCCGAGGCATCTTCGAACGCTTTGCGAATCTCGTCAGCGTCAAATGCGCCCACGCGCTTCGGTAGCGTCTTGGCCTTGACTCGACCATCGGTGATGGTCTTCTCAAGTTCCTCGCGCAATTCGGTCATCTTGGCGCTGAAGTCTTTGCTGAAGTCTTCTGCATGCTCCTGCAGCTTGGCAAGCAGGATCTTGGTCTGCTCGATCGCGTAGCCGCTAGCGCCGACTGCGGCATAGATGGGCTTCGCACCTTCTGCTGCGGCAGCTTTGGCATCGTTTGAAATCGACATGGTGGGGACCTTTCGGTTAGGAGTCCGCGCTGTTCGCGGAGCTCTCGGCGCAGAATGACTCGTAAATATCTACCAGGATCTGCTTGTGACGTTCATTGAGTCGCATGTCGGCATAAATGGCCGCCGCGACCGTGTGGCCTACTGAATCGTGCGTCATCAGACCCGCTTTGACATACAACGTTTCAGCGGAGATGCGCAGTCCTTTGGCGATCTGCTGCAGGATCTCAGCACTGGGCTTACGCAACCCGCGTTCGATCTGCGACAGGTACGGGTTGCTCACGCCGGCGAGATCGGCGAGTTGCCGCAACGAAACTTTGGCCGAGTCGCGCTGTTCTTTGATATACGAACCGAGTTGATTGATATTGTCGCCGAGATTTTGACCGAGCGTTTGCATGCGTACCTCACCTCCACATCGCGTATCTTGTCCTGCTATCCACTGTATGCAAAATGCTAACTATTGCAAGCAGTAACCGTGTGAGAGGCATTACCCCAAACGAGATTCCAGTCCCGTCTGTCTGCCAGGTTTATCGGTCATCACAATCAACCGTTAAGGTCTTGTCTCATGGCAGTACGCAAAATCGTCATAGTCGGCGACCCAGTCCTTCATCATCGGACCAATCGTGTCGAGAAAATTACCGATGACATTCGGACCCTGGTGGCCGACATGTTCGATACCAATAAGGCCGCCAATGGCGCTGGACTGGCGGCAAACCAAATCGGCGTGCCGCTGCGGATCTTTGTCTTCGACTGCCCGGACGAGGCCGGCACCAGACAACGTGGATACGTGATCAACCCAGAATTAGCCACCACTGATCGGCCTGAGGGAATGCCCGATCCGGATGACGATTGGGAAGGTTGTCTTTCGGTGCCGGGCGAATCATTTCCGACCGGCCGCGCGGACTGGGCAAAGGTCGTCGGCACCGATCTGGAAGGCGCGCAGGTCGCGGTCGAAGGCCACGGCTTCTTTGCCCGCTGTTTGCAGCACGAGACCGATCACCTGGACGGCTTGCTCTATCTCGACAGATTAGTTGGCCGTTACAAGCGTGAGTCGAAGCGCTCCATCAAGCAGCGCGGCTGGGCTGAATCCGGGATAACTAGCTGGGACCCAGCCACCGAGGACTCCGAAGATATCTAGCGCGCTCACCGCAGATCCGTCCAGTGGCACTAGTCCTCGCTATCTTGGTCGCGATCATCGCCCTCGGCGATTGCCCAGACAGCGCGCTCCATTTGAGGGCTCACCCGCGCAAGTACCTGCGTATTCGGAATCATGAACGTCGCGTCCGGATCGGCACCCCAGCGCTGAAACCCCTCAGCGATCTGTTGCAAGCCCGCAGCGTCAGCCAGCCCGAGCTCAATGGCCCGCGCCGCGTAATCCGATGAGACCGCCCGCTCCGACCAGACATCGGCCCACCAGCGCGTTTCTGCTGCTGAGGAGTACAGGTAGGAGCCCACTGAGAATTCGACGTCAGTTAATCCTGACTCGCGCATCCACCTCTTCAGGTAACGTCCGGCATTCGGCTGCGCATTATTAGATCGAGCGATCTGCTGATAGATGTTCATCCAAGTATCAAGCTCTGGCTCGTGCGGGTACCAGTTCATCGCGCCGTAATCAGCATCTCGGATCGCCAGATAGCCGCCAGGGCGGCAAACACGAGCCATCTCCTTCAGCGCTCGCACCGGATCACTTAAATGCTGCAACACTTGATGAGCATGTACGACATCAAAGTAGTCGCCACCGAAATTGAGGTCGTAGACATCACCGACGAGGAACCTCACATTGCGCACCGGTGAGCGATGCAACATCGCCTTCGCGAAGTCCAAAATTCCCTCACTCGGTTCGATGCCGATCACGATGCCGCGCGGCACACACTCGCCGAGGTCGATGGTGATTGTGCCAGGGCCGCAACCGACATCGAGAATCTTCATATCTGGACTGAGCCGCGGCAGCAAATACGCAGCCGAGTTTTGCGCGGAGCGGGTCGCGTGCGAACGCAGCACACTCTCGTGATGGCCGTGCGTATAGCGGTCACTGGGTATTGTCGTGATCGCGGTATTCAGCTTGGCCGAGTTCACTGACATCCGTGGTGATGGCTTCGTTGATGATGACTTCGGCGGTCGAGGCGACACCAGGCTCCCTAGGATTGCAATCGTACTTTGACGGCAGAATCAGCCGTAGGGTTCCGGGCCCTGGTAGTTCGGCAATTACAACTAAACGACTATCCCGATGTCGACTTTGGCGGCATACTCATCCTCTTCACCACGCACGACCAGTTCTGCGCCGTCGGCAATGTTGCGTTTGATCACCGCGAGCGCAATAGGACCATCCGCGTAGTGCAAGGCGGCCGTCCCCAGGAATCCGACCACCCGTCCTGCTAGCGCAACCGCCGATCCGGGCTCGGGCAAGGTGTGCAAGGAGCCATCCAAATGCAGTCGGACTAGTCTGCGCGGCGGACGTCCTAGATTGTGCACCCGCGCAACGGTCTCTTGACCGCGATAGCAACCCTTGTTCAGGTGCACTGCGCTTTGCAGCAAGCCGATCTCGTGCGGAATGGTGCGATGATCAGTTTCGTAACCAAGACGTGGTCGCATTGCTTCAACACGCAATGCTTCGTACGCCATCAATCCAACCGGCATGGCGCCGGCGCTCAACAACGCGTCGATCATCACGGCACTTGAGTCCAACGGCACCACGATGTCGAATTCGTCCGACCAGGGCATAGTTC
>JBDTCL010000175.1:0-19867 GCA_039923595.1 Antricoccus sp.
TTCACCGCGGCGCCAGGAACGCTCACGAACGACTTCTTCGTGAACATTCTCGACATGGCCACCACGTGGAAGCCGACGTCGGAGCACTCGGACTCCTTCGAGGCGCACGACTCCTCGGGTGCGCTCAAGTGGACCGGCAGTCGCGCCGACCTCGTGTTCGGCGCGAACTCCGAACTCAGGGCACTGTCGGAGGTCTACGGAGCCAACGATGCCAAGGAGAAGTTCGTACGCGACTTCGTCGCCGCATGGGACAAGGTGATGAACGCGGATCGGTTCGATCTGGTCTGATCGTCCGCGCCAGCACCTGATTTGCTGCACCGAGTGACCTGAGATACCCGGGTCGGCCGTTCTGGCGGTGGGTGTCGTCATTTCCGGTGGTCGTCCGCGTGCTGTCGAAGGACCGGCTACGACCGGCATAACGCTCGACTCAGCAGGAAACCATGAAGGCCGCGCCGTGGACCCAGCCACTATGGGCACGCGATATCGAACCGATCAGTCACCTGCACGGCACCACCGCCAGGCGTTTCGTCGAGGGTTCACCCGCGTCATCGGCAAAACCACAGCCGCGTCCTTTATCGTATTCGCAGCGCCTACGGAGAATAGCCGCGCATAAGCCCCGCGATGAACGACTCACCTGACAGTCCACAGCAGCCCGAATACCAGAGATGGTACTTATGTGAACTCAACCGGCATGGATGTGTGAACATCCCTTGGTGGGCAAGGGGGGACTTGAACCCCCACGTCCTTTCGGACACTGGCACCTGAAGCCAGCGCGTCTGCCATTCCGCCACTTGCCCGGGTCTATTCGAACGACGATCGAGATTAACATGCGGCGCACCCGACACGGCGGGCAGCGTCACACGTAGCAACGATCGGTCGGGCTGGTCCAGACACGACTCCCGTCGGCAACAGTCGATTGGCGCCACGTTGTTTGATGCTTGAGCCGATGATGCGCGCGGCATAGACACTGCAAATTGTGATCTGCGGTCGATCCGCCCACGGCGGCCGGAACGACATGATCGATATCGCATTGCTCAGCAGCTCGGGAACAACCAACCCATTGACATCGCTGATCACGTTCTCGCACTCGACGCTTCATCGCCTCTGGGGCTCGGTAGACCGTCGTCCCCACATCAAGCACCTGACCGCCGACCGCATCGGCAACAATCCGCCGCCAACGCGCGTCAGTGAGAATCATTTGCATCAGCTCGGCGTCGATAATGTGCCTACTATCGAGCAGTGCATCACCCAGTGCGACCAAGTGACCGCTTGGAAGTCTGATGTGCGCTCCCAGGCAATTGGACTCATCCACCAACTGAACTGGCAACGAAATCGAGATCAGCGACTGCGGAACGCGTGGGATTGTAATGTTGATTTGTGCGGCGAGATCGCGGATATCGTTGACAATGTCGGCCACATCATTGCTCTCGTCTGTGCGTGTATTGAGGTACCGGCCATCATCATCAAATAGCGCCCAGTGCTCGGTGTGCAGTCGATGGAACGCACCCGGCCCGATCACCAAAGCGACGAGGGTGTCCGCTTCCTTCTGTGTATGAGTGCGCGGATCCTCTGGTGCGGCCGTCTTGGCGCACTCTTTGAGCGTTTCGCGAATCGCGGCGCCCTCAGTCGCACCCACCAGCCCGCTCAAATAGGCCATGTCGCCATCAATCTCGACTCGGAAATATCGCTGAGCAGCGGTCTTCTTGCGGGTCGCTCGGAAATTCCACGATCCGAGCACCGCCGCAATAGCCTTGCGGACCTGCTGCCGAAACACCGAACGCATCCGGTGCGGCTGCACAAGTACGCGAACTTGAACCTGCCGCAGCTGCTCACCGGTGAGCTCAGCGCGCGATGCTTCGCACTGCAGGATCGACAGGTGTTGGGCGCTTATTTCGGACCGGCCGAGCATCGCTAGTGCCTGAGGACATGATTGGCGCGCCGCGACGGCATCCGCAATCTGGAGCTGCGCCGTCCGGCGAGAAATACCGGCCAACGGCGCGAACTCTGCGGCCGCGACTTCCAGCCGAGTCACCCAGCGATCATCGATCCGGTCGCTGCGGTGTGAACGCAGACCGCCCGGCACCTCGCTAGACTCTGAATCGATACCAATCACCGATCCTGCGGTGTCATGCAGCATTCCCTCGGCCTCGATCTGGACCGCAGCGAGGACAGCCTGCAACTTCTCGATCTGTTCCAGAATGGTCACCGCGTGAACGAAGTTTCGGTCAGCCGAATTCATCGTGTCGCAAAGCGTGGCGGCCCGGTTTCGGTATTGATTTGTGAGCGGACCCGCGACCGACAGCGGTGCAACGCACCGTGTGCCATCGATCGTTGTGGTCATAGCCTCATTGTAGATCTTATGTACGACATCAAAAAGGGGCGATATTCGACTTGTGGATAACTACTTTGCGGATATAGAACCCAACCACGTTACTTTGCGAACCAGGTCCACCCACGAACAAAACTAGTTGTACAATTAGTAGAAATATCAACTAAAAGGAGTATCGAGTGACGAAGCCCGTACTGCAGATCATCATCGGCAGCACTCGTCCTGGTCGCGTCGGCCCCACGATCGCGAACTGGTTTGCCCGACGCGCTGTTGAACATGGCGGCTTCGAGGTCGAGGTGCTCGATCTCGCCGACTTCGACCTACCGTTACTTGACGAGCCAAACCATCCGCGAATGGCCCAATACACCAAGGATCACACCAAACGATGGAGCGAAGCGGTCTCCCGCGGAGATGCTTACGTTCTCTGCACTCCCGAATACAACTACTCGATGCCCGCGTCGCTGAAGAACGCTCTCGACTTTTTGCACAACGAGTGGAATGACAAGGCAGTGGCTTTCTTGTCCTACGGCGGTGTCTCCGGTGGCATGCGGGCCGTACAAGCGCTCAAGCACGTCACCGGTCCACTGCGGATGTACACCACACAGATGAACGTCATGATCCCCTTCGTGCAAACGAAGCTCAGCGACAACAACGCAACGTTTACCTCCGATGAGGCGGTCGATCAGTCCGTGACTGCAACCCTCGATGAACTGCTTGCTCTGAGCACCGCGCTTGATTCGTTGCGAGCTCGGGTCTAGCCAGCGGGTTGACATCAGTCGTCTATGACGACAGGCTCAGTCGATGCATTGGCTCGCATCGGGTTGGTTCGCGGACCCTGGGGCATGGCTGGGTCGGGCGATCTTCGAGCACGGTCTCGCCGCGATCCTCTGCATCGCGTTCATCGGTAGCGCGCGGCAGTTTCCGGGTCTGCTTGGTGAGCGCGGGCTACTGCCCATCAGGCCGTATCTGCATTCAACGAGGTTCTGGCAGCGACCCGGCATCTTTGGCCGCTATTTCAGCGATCGCTTCTATCTGATCGTCGCATGGACCGGAGCCGTACTCGCGGGTCTTTGCGTTGCTGGGATCGCCCGCATGTTGCCGATCTGGGCTCACCTATTGATTTGGCTCGTCCTGTATTTGTTGTATCGGTCAATCGTCAGCGTCGGGCAACGCTGGTACGGATTCCTTTGGGAAATGATCCTATGCGAAGCCACGCTACTGGCGGTCTTCATCGTTCCGAGCTCCATCACACCCACCAAAGTGATGACATACGCCTTGGCCTGGCTACTATTTCGAATCGAATTCGGCGCCGGGCTGATCAAACTTCGTGGCGATAGTTGCTGGCGCGATCTCACCTGCTTGATGTACCACCACGAGACACAACCCATGCCGGGCCCCCTGAGTTGGTATTTCCATCACCTGCCGCGTGGCGCGCATAAGATCGAGACCGGCGCTAATCACGTCGTCCAACTCATTGTGCCGTGGTTTCTCTTCATCCCCGGCCCATCGAGGTCGACTGCCGCTCTGCTCATCGCACTCACCCAAATTTGGCTGGTCCTGTCAGGTAACTTCGCTTGGGTCAACTTCCTCACCATCGTGCTCGCGCTCTCTTTGCTGCAATCGGATTGGCTGCACGTAGTGCTTCCGGTAACGGAACCGAATCTGGCTCCGACTCCGGCTATCTGGACAATCTTGATCATTCTGTTTGGAGCCGCAATACTCGTCTGCAGTTGGTGGCCGATCCGCAATATGATCTCGAAGCAGCAGCGGATGAACCAGACCTATAACCCGTTCATGCTCTGCAACTCGTACGGCGCATTCGGCTCCATCGGCCGCACAAGGTACGAGGTCATCATCGAAGGAACCACCTCCCAAGATGCACCGTGGCAGCAGTACGAGTTCCACGGCAAACCTGGCAACGTCATGAAACGACCGCCGCAGCTGGCACCGCACCACGACCGGCTCGGCTGGATGCTCTGGTTCGCAGCGTTATCTCCGGCATACCGGCGTGGCTGGTTCGAGGTGCTCCTGGTGCGACTCCTACAGGGCGAGCCGGCAGTCCTGAGGCGAGTGCGCCAAAATCCATTCCTCGACGCGCCGCCGCTGTATATCAGAGCGCAGCTATACGAGTATCGGTTCACTACTCGCACCGAAAAGCAAGCCACTAAGGCAATCTGGCATCGTACGCTGATCAGCACAGTCGCCCAAGAGCGACGGCTGCGCACAGCCGACTAACTCGTTGCCGTCTCGACATATCTACACAGCGCATTCACCGAGCGCAGTTGCTCCGGACTGTGGACTGCCGCGTCCAGTAACCTGTCGTTCCCGACCAGAATAGCCATTGCCTGAGCACGCGACACCGCAACATTGAGCCGGTGCAAGTCGTACAAAAAGTTCACGCCGCGCGGCGCATCAAGGGCGCTGGAACTCGTCAGCGAATAAATCACCACTGGCGCTTCTTGACCCTGAAATTTATCCACCGTGCCAACTCTCGCCCCGTGCGGCAATGTATCGAGCAACGCCCCGACTTGGGCGTTATAAGGCGCCACCACCAGAATGTCGCGCAAGGTCAGCGGCCTAACTGCCCCCTCGAAATCAGTCCAGGTTCCAGCCAGCAGATCCTCCACCAGAGCGGCGATCCGCTGCGCCTCCTCTGGTGACACTGAGTCACGGCCCTGATGCTCAACATCTAGCCACCGCAATCCCGCTCCGTGAAATCCTGGTGCGTCGATACGTTGCAACTCACGTCCTCGGGCAGATGTCAGTCGCCCCTCGTACATCAGCTTCGAAATGAACGCGGTCACCTCCGGATGCATCCGGTAGGTCTTAGGGAGGAAGACTCCGCGATCCAACGGCATCGTCTCGTGGCCATCGAGCCAATGATCAAGCGCTGAAACTTCGGCGCCATACGGATGAGTCGCTTGCGTAGGCTGCTTCAATTGCTGCGGGTCTCCCAGCAATACCAGCGATCTAGCCGCCTGCGACACCGCAACCGAATTCGCTAGCGAAAACTGTCCGGCCTCATCAATGATCAACACATCAACGCTGTCAGCCATCGCTTCATCCGCCCACAGCCACGACGTTCCACCGATCAGGAGCGGGCCTGGCTGCTGCAGCAGGTCGACCGCCTCCCTATTTTTTGACAGAAAAGCGAGTTGTGAATGAGCCGCCATCTCTGGACCCCTGTGATGCGCGGGCCGGTCAGTTTTGGCCAGCAGGTTCATCACCACCGCATGTGATTGCGCGGTGACTCCGACGCGTTTGCCTTGATCAAGAAGACCTCTGATTAACTTCGCTGCTGCATAGGTCTTTCCAGTGCCTGGCGGGCCTTGAACGGCAAGGATCTCACCATCGAGACGTTCCCCAATCTGAACCACCAGCGCCGACGGGTCCCCATCGGGAATGGCCGGCGCAATGCGATCGATCAGTCGCAGCCCCAAGGGTCGCTGGCCGTCCAGTACTGCGCGCGCCGTCCGCGCAATCGACTCCCGCAAGACCGCGTCGCCAATCGGACCACCTGGTTGGAAACCACGCGACGCATACGGCTGCAATCTCGAGGCACGGCTAATTTCGATCCAACCCGCACCCGGGTCGCCTTTAACGAATGTCCCAGCTCCGGCGCGGCTATCGACGTCGTATACCTTTTCGGGGAATTGACACTCTTGCGGCGGGAAGTCATACCGCCACACCGTGGACTGTTTGATCTTGCCCACCTCACTCGGCGCGCCAAGGCCTCCGATAGCGGTCCGATCCTCGATCAGCTCTTGATCGGACAGGTCGGCGTAGCGGTAGTAGTCCCACCAGGCTTGCCGTTGCTCGCGACGATGCCAGCCCACGCAACCGGCCAAAAGTTCCGCCCCCGCGCTCAGCAGCCGCTCTGCAAGCTCCTGCTCCGCCAACTCCCCATCGGGAGGAGTCTTGGGCTCAGGAATACTGAATCGCGCAAGCTCCTGACCAAACAACAGCGCGGCCTCGACACGCCGATCTTCAAGCCAATTGTGCAAGGCCAGCGTGGACTCGACATCGTCCTTGTTATAGGCCTCGATCGCATCGAGGATCGATTGGTCGCCGCTGACTAAGTAGCGCTCGTACTCCACGACCGATGTCATCGCGTCATTAACGACATCGCCCGCGGAGGCAGATCGGGTATGTCCCCAATAGAATTCTTCAAGCTTCTTGATCGAGTACGACGGTTTGCTGATCATCAGCGACTGGCGGACGACAGCATAGAGATCGACAAAGACCTCATTGCGTAGCAGCGCATCAAGGCGCGCCTCGTGGGTGCCATAACGCCCGGTCAGCTTGCGCAAAGCTGTCACCTCGTACGGCGCGTAGTGATACACGTGCATATCGGGATGCGCCTCGAACCGTTCGGTGAGCGCATCAATCAGGTCTGCGACAAGTTTCTTTTCCTCCGCCGTGTTATGTGCCCACCACGACGTGAAGAGCTGCTCCCGATCACCTAGCCCAGCGAGATATTCGCGACCCGCGCCGTCCTCGGCCCATGGATCACCCTCAAAATCCAGGTACACATCAGCCGGATCGGGCTCAGGCAGCCGTTGTAGGCCGTGATTGGGCTCAAGCTCCAGCAAGCTGTAACTCGGCCGACCGGTATCGCGTTCGGCCACCTGCAAGCTCGCCTGATCATGAATCCGAACTCGCGTCCGCGAGGACAACACGGTCAGATCAGCGGGCTCGCTCGCGGCGACCGCGCCCATCGTCGGCAGCCCCAAGTTGATCAGTCCGATCAGCTGATCGGACCGCAAACCGGCAATCTGGCTGACGTCATCATTAGCGAGCCAGTCGGCTTCGCATCGGTCGCTCCATCGACACTGAGCACAGTACAGAACTGGCGCGGCATCGGTCGACTGCGGATTGGTGACCGCTTCGGTGAAGCGTTCGCGCAATCTCGAGGCGTACGCCGAGACATCCGTGGTTGCCCAAGGATGCTCCACGCCATCACCGGTCACTACAATCAGCCAGTCGGGTGCGACCCCCTGCAAATGCGCCAACCGATCGGCGTACCCCGCCATTTGCAACAGGGCCGGCACCTTGAGCCTGCGAGCGAGCTTGGTGTCGGCGATGTCGTAGGCGTAATCACCCAATATCGGCGATGGGCGATCGGTGCGCAGCAAGAAATCTGCGCGTCCACTCCAGGTCCCGTCAAACAGCCCGGCTTGGTAGATAACCTGGGCACCGGCATGCATCGCAGCCAGAGTTCGCGCTTGGGCGGTGGGAGCATCCAGCTTGGCGGAGATCTCGGTGATGGTCCGGCCCTCAGCACGGAGGCGTTCCAGGTACGCCGCTTCATGCGCTAAACCCTTTGCAAAGATCAGATTAAGCGCGTCATCGGTGACTGCCGGAGCGCCCGTACCGGAAAGGCTGCTCAAATCCAAAGTTGTAATGTGCGCGCACGCCACATGTTTGGTCATGTCCGTCGCTGTGAGGATTAGCCGTCCACCGTCGTTGCGCATAACGCCACTTTCGCACAATTGCGCCCTCGCTCGCGCCTCATTCGGTATTCTCAGTTGACGAAAGCTGGCTTCATACCAGCGACTTCTCGAGTGACCGGACCGGAGCGCATGCGTGAATTAAGTAGCTCAGCGCTGGCGCGAATCGCGTGGTGGCTCGCCGGTCTTTGCGTCGTTGGCACGATCAGCATGCAGATCGTCAAGCACGATTGGCTACCGCCGACGGACTCGCTCAGCCAGTACGGTGTCGGCAAAAACGGCTGGGTTTTTTCTGTCGCGGTCGGCGCACTCGGTGCCACATCGGTTACCGTCGGCCTACTCGCTCGAGCTCTGGGCCGACCGCTGATCACCACGATTATGCTCGGCGTCGGTGGCGCCGGATTCATCATCGATGGCCTCGTACCCGCCGATGCGGCTGCGTCCCATCCCACGATCTATGGACATATTCATTTGGTGGCAGCGGTGTTCGGCGTAGTACTGGTGCCGGTCGCGGCGGTGGTGCTGTGCTGGCAATACCGATCAAAGACCTTTCCGATGGTCACCATCGTGGTATCCGTCGGCTGCATCATCACGCTAATCCTGCTGTTATTCGCCGCAGCTGATCTGGCGCTATTTGGCCAAAGCCAAGAATATATGTGGGCGCTGTACCAAACTATCGCGCTGATCGGCACGCTGATTGTGCTGTATTTGCTGCGCGCGTCGCTGCTGGTCGTCGATTCGCGGGCGTCGATTCCGGTACGGTGAGGCCAATGAACAGCAGGGGGATCAGCAACCGGCCACGTGTGGGCTGGCTTTTGATCGTTGCCTCAGCACTGACAACTGCCGGTCTGCTCGCTGGTGTCGCGATGCAATGGGTCCAGAATGCGCCCTTTCCACCGTCGGTCTCGATTAGTACCTATGGTCTGGGCCCGAACGGTTGGGTATTCACCCTCGCCATGACCAGCGTCGGGCTCGCGACCATCCCGCTGCTGCTGGCGATTCATCGTCAATGGCCACCGATTCCGCGACTTGTCTGGCCGCTGATGCTGACTTGGGTTGTGTGCGTCCTGATCGTAGGCTGGATCCGAACCAGCGCGCCCGGCCAGATCGTCGATGGTTGGGTCATCGTGCACCGCTCTGCCGCAGTTGTCGGGATGATCGCGTTTCCGGTCGCAGTGGCGCTGCTAACCGTGAGCCGCATTCGCCGCGGCGAATGCACACCGCTCGAAGCGGTGCTCACGTTGCTGCTGGTGACCGCGAGCGAGGTCAGTCTGATTCTGGTTGCCGCGGGATCGATCGGCAAGTTCGACCTCACCGGTTTGGGCTACAAACACGCTCCCGGCCTCTTCGAGTTTGCCGCAGCTCTCATCGACGTCGTGATTATGTATGTCGTAGTGTGGTCTGCTCTTGCTCATCGGCGACGACGCAGCCGGGCGCCAATGGCTGCGTCGTCATCGTGATCACGCCGATCACGATGACGACTTAGCAAACTAGACGACGAGTTCGCCGTCACCGGTGAGCATCGTGGCGCCAGCCATGGCGAAGTTCGCCATGTCTGCTGATGCGGCTTGGCCCTCTGGCCCGCCCATCGCTGCACCCATTGCCTGCATATCGTCAAATTCCAGCGTCGCAACGAGGTAGTACTTCGCCTTCTCGCCCTTGGGGTCTGGTCCAGGATGACCCATTGTGAAGCGCTTCAGTCCCGGCAACTTACTTGCTATCGGGACATGGCTCTCGGTGTAGTACTTGTCGAACGCGGCAGGGTCCTCTGGCTGGTTGTATAGCACAAATACCTGGTACATAAGCTCCTCCTCGGCGGCACGCTTCGTTGCGTGCACTGCAATGACCGTAGCGCGATTGGCCACGGTGGCCCAGCAACGGGTTATGAGCTGAGCAGATCTTTGGGAATTGCTTGGTCGTTGCGCAGCGCGTCAAAGAACTGCGTCGCCTTATCGGTATCCCACTCGACGACCGAGCCGATTCCGTCAATGGTCGGCGTGCTGCCGATCGGTACCGTGGAGGTGATCAAGCCACCTCCGCCAATCGCCAACCCCATGCTGGCCAGATTCCATAGATGCGTACCGCTATCGACGGTAATGTCGTTGGTGAGATTCAGCGCCATCGGCACCGAAGTGAACGGGTTGATCAACGAGCCAACTGAGGTCGCCTTCTTTAGCAGTGCCGAGAGGAATTTGCGCTGATGATCGATCCGGTCCAGGTCCGCTCGCGGCGTGGCACGGGTGCGCACATAGCCAAGCGCTTGGGGCCCGTTGAGCATCTGGCAGCCGGCAGCGAGAGTCAGACCTGCATTCGGATCATCGATCGGCTGCTCGACGCAGATATTGACGCCGCCGACCGCATCGACCACTCCGGCGAATCCAGCGAACCCGATCTCCGCATAGTGATCAATCCGTAGATTCGTCAGTTTTTCGACCGTTTGGATGAGCAGTTTCGGGCCGCCGATGCTGAAGGTCGCATTGAGTTTCTGCTGCCCGTTACCGGGCACATCCACCAGCGTGTCGCGAGGCAGACTGACCAAAGTCGGCGGTACACCGGAGTCTGGTATATGCAGCAGCATAATGGTGTCGGTCCGACTACCCGCCGCGTCGCCGGTTGCGAGTTGTTGCTTTTGCGCTGCGCTCAGATCAGAGCGGCTATCGGAGCCAATCATCAGCCAGTTAGTACCCGCAGCTGCAGACGGTCGTCCCGCGTAGTCGGCCAGGACATCCTGCCGCTTGAGATTGAAGTCGAGGTACGCGCCGAACCCGACAATAACCAGCAGCAGCGCCGCCACGACAGATAGGCCGATCTTGAGGCCACGACGCTTGTGCGGTCGCGACCCAGGTGACGCGCTTCGATGGGAAGGGGCGTAGCCGCCGGAGCCGCGTGGATCGAGATATGCCGGGAGTTCTCGGGTCCGGTGCTCGTAACGATCGCTCACGCCTGCCAGGATACGCACCACCGCTAAGAATCCCGGAAGATGATTTTGATCGCGTACTCGCCCGCGGGCTCAGGTCGCAATAAGGTGACGACCGATAGCATGGGTGGACGTTTAGCCGCGTGACACTGTCTGGTGGGCGCATCAGTTCTGGTCAAGCACAGCGAGGGAGGTGTCGTGGGGGTATTTTCGCGTTTTGAACGTAAGTTAGAAAATGGCGTCGGCGGTGCCTTCGCCCGCGTCTTTAAGGGCCAAGTGCATCCTGCCGAAATCGGTCGGGCGCTCAAAGTTGACGCCGAAGACAACAAGGTTGTCCTTGCCCAGGGCCGGATCCTGGTACCAAATAGGTATGTTGTGCGACTTGGCAGAACTGATTACCAGCATCTGGCCGAATGGGAATCCCAACTGTCGCGCAGTCTCGGTGAGATCGTCCAAGAACACCTCGATAGCGAGGGTTGGTCAACGCACGGACCAATCAAAGTTCGGTTCGCCCGCGATGAGAACTATCGCACCGGCATCTTCGCCGTCGAGTCCTCGGTCGATAATCAAGACACGGCGCCACCGCACCGTCAGCTACCGAGCAACGTGCCATCATCAAGCACCGCTGAGCCGCGTACGCAGTTTATCGGTGCTACGCCGCCAGCACCACCGCCGGGTCGGCCTATCTACCAGCACATCATCGTCGTCGACGGGCCCAACACGCGCGCTGCGCTGCACGAGGGTAGGAATGTGATCGGACGCGGCTCGGCGTGTGACATCAAGGTCACCGACACCGGAGTTTCCCGCCAGCACGCCGAGATCATCGTGACAGGCCCCAACGCGATCGTGCAGGATCTGAATTCGACCAACGGCACCTTGGTCAATGGCCGAAAGATTTCCAACCAGCGACTCACGCACGGCGACGTCGTACGACTCGGGCACAGCGTTCTGGTGTATCGCTACGAGATGGGCGGCGAGGCCCGATGACTGCGGCGATCGTCATCCAACTCATGCGATTCGGCTTCCTCGCACTGATGTGGCTGTTTCTGTACTTTATTTTCCGGCTCGTTCGAGCAGATTTGTCCGGTTCCAAACCCCGCAGCGTTACCAGCGCTCCGCCACGGGGCGCACCACGTCAACCGCTATCGCGTCCAGTAAATCCACGAGGATCGCCACGCGAATTGGTCGTCACTGCCGGTGCGCTCGTCGGCACCCGGGTGAACCTCGGCTCAGCGCCACTGCTGATCGGCCGTGCGGACGATTCCACGGTGGTGCTCACCGACGACTTCGCGAGCAGTCGGCATGCCCGCCTCACCCGTCGCAGCGACGGCGAATGGCTCGTCGAGGATCTCGGCTCGACCAACGGCACCTACCTCGACCGGCAGCGGGTGGCAGCGCCATTACATGTGCCGATAGGCGTCCCGATCCGGATCGGCAAAACAGTACTTGAGCTGCGCGCATGACCCTGTACCTCAAGTACGCAGCACGGTCTGACCGCGGTCTAGTCCGGCAAAACAACCAAGACTCCGTCTATGCCGGCCCACGGCTGCTCGCTGTCGCAGACGGGATGGGCGGGCACGTCGGCGGAGAGGTAGCCAGCAAGGTCGTCATCGCGGCTGTGGAATACCTCGACGAGGACGCGCCTAGTGCCAATATGCTCGCGGCGCTGCGCGAAGCGACCGGCTATGCCACCGATCATCTGCGCGAGGTCGTGCATGACAAACCTGAGCTCGACGGGATGGGCACCACCCTCACGGCCTTGCTTTTTGGCAGTTCTCGGATCGCGTTATGTCATGTCGGCGATTCGCGCGCCTATCAACTGCGCGCGGGCAAGCTCACGCAGATCACTCATGACGACACATTCGTCCAGGCACTTATCGATGAAGGCCGAATCACCGAAGAAGAAGCGAGCGTGCATCCGCAGCGCTCGGTCATCCTGCGCGCGCTCAACGGCGCCGATGTTGATCCAGACCTCTCCATCCGCGAGGCGCGCGTCGGCGATCGTTATCTGTTGTGTAGTGATGGTCTGACCAGCTTCGTCTCGAAGGACACCGTGCTGGACGGACTGAGTATCGACGATCCTGACGATGCTGCCGACCGCCTTATCGACCTGGCTTTAAGAGCGGGCGGGCCGGACAATGTGACCGTCATTGTCGCTGATGTCGTCGATGATGAGGATGGTGAAACCGCACCCGACTCGCCAGTTGTTGATGGGGCCGCGGGCAATAATCAAGGCCAACGTGAAAATACCGGTTCAACCCCAGCGAGCCGAGCTGCGTTGGTGACGCAGGCAGAATCTGTGGCCAGCGCATCCGAGGACGCAGAATCGCCGGACGGGCGCGGCAAACCTGCCAAGCGCCGACCCTGGTCAATCACTGCACTTGTGATCGCGGTTGCGCTCACCGGACTATTCTTCATCGCTCGGTCATATATCAACGCGCAGTACTTCGTAGGCACCCGAGGGTCCGACGTCGTCATCTACAACGGCGTTAGCACCGCAATCGGGCCTATCGACCTGTATTCAGTAGTTGAAACGACCAAGTACAAGGTCGCTGATCTGAACCAGGCGACTAAGCAGTCACTGGCCCGCGGCATCGATGCGGCATCGCTTCATGACGCCAGGAAGATCGTCAGCAGACTCGATGATCAACTGTTACCGCTGTGTACCGCCTCATCCACTCCCACTCCCACACCGCCACCTTCGGCGTCTTCATCAGCAGCCGCGAGTTCAGCGCCCTCCGCTGAGTCGAGTAGCTCGGAGTCGGCGAGCCCAACCAATGAGAAGCCCGGCATTAACTGCCGGGGAGGCGGCTGATCGTGGCCGTGGCAAATCCGATCAAATCCAACGACAAGTCCGGCGAAAAAGGCCCGAGCATTACCGACGCGGGCCTGCCGCAGCGGCGTAATGCTGAGCTGCTGATGCTCATCTTCGCGACGGTGATCGTGATTGCGGCACAAGTTGCTGCCGACTTCGGTCTGAGCGGCAAACTCGATCCGCAGATCGCGTGGTACGCGCTCGGTTATATCGGCGTGTGGGGCGTTGCTCATATCGTCGTTCGGTTCACTGCGCCGTATGCAGATCCAATCTTATTGCCGAGCGTGGCGTTACTGAACGGGCTCGGTTTGGTGATGATCCGGCGGCTGGACTTCAGCGCCGCTGAGCGAGCTAGAACGGCCGGAAATCCCATTCCGCACGCTGCTGGAACATCACAAATCTTGTGGATGGTCGTCGGTTTGGTGCTGTTCGCCGCCGTGCTGATTATCGTTCGTGACCATCGGGTTCTTGGCAGATTCACCTTCACCCTCGGTGCGGTCGGTCTTGTTTTGCTGATCTTGCCAGCGATCTTGCCCTCGTCGCTGGCGCCAGTCATTAATGGCGCCAAGATCTGGCTGCGTTTCGGTGGTTTTTCGCTGCAGCCCGGCGAATTCGCCAAGGTCGCACTGCTGATTTCTTTCGCTGGCTATTTGGTCGCCAAACGCGATGTGCTGAGCTTGGCCAGTCGCAAGGTTGTCGGGTTGGAATTTCCCCGGATGCGCGACCTTGGCCCGATCATTCTGGTCTGGATCATTAGCATGTTGGTGCTGATGTTCGAGCGCGACCTGGGGTCATCGCTGCTGTTCTTCGGCATCTTCGTTGCGCTGCTTTATATCGCCACCGAGAAGGTCTCGTGGGTGGTGATTGGCTTGCTGATGTTTTCCGGCGGCGCGACCGTTTCATACTTCATGTTCGGCCACGTGCAAGCGCGAGTCACCGCCTGGCTCAATCCGTTCGGCTCCGGTGATATCGGCTATCAATTGCGTCAAGCGCTATTCGGGTTCGGTACCGGCGGCATCTTCGGTACCGGTTGGGGCCTCGGACATCCAGATAGCGTCCCACTACCGGAATCAGACTTCATCATCTCGTCTCTCGGTGAGGAACTCGGTTTAGTGGGCCTCGTGGCGATCCTGGTGCTGTACTTGGTCATCATCGAGCGCGGCTTTCGCACCTCGTTACTGGTCCGCGACTCCTTCGGTACGCTGCTTGCCGCCGGTCTGGGGTTCTCAATCGGGCTGCAAGTTTTTGTGATTGTCGGGGGCGTCACCGGGTTGATTCCGTTGACCGGTCTCACCACGCCATTTCTTTCAGCGGGTGGCTCGTCGCTGATCGCGAACTTTGCCCTCATCGGCCTGCTCGTGCGGATGTCCGACGCTTCGCGTAGACCCGTTGTCCGCGCCGCTCCCAGGGGCCAAATCTCCGACCAGACCATGCAGATGGCACGGATTAATCCAGAGTCGGTCGGCAGTGTGGCACATAAGCACAGTGCAAAACGGCGGATAATGCGGCTCCGTACCGGCCAAACCGGCGAGCACCTTTCCCTCGCGGAGCAACTAAACAATCCGCAATTCGAACAGTCGCCGCCGGATCAAGACGGTGATCGCCGATGAAACGACCGGTGCGCAGGCTCGCATTTTTTGTTGTTGTCCTGTTTTTATTACTCGTCGTGAATCTCAACTGGTTGCAGGTAGTGCGAGCCGACGCGCTGCGTAACAATCCGAGCAATACCCGCGTGCTGCTGGATGAATACCAGCGTCAACGTGGCTCCATCGTCGTCGACGGCACCCCAATTGCGGTGTCGACCGAAACAAACGATCGGCTGAAGTATCTGCGGACCTACCCGCAAGGCCCGGAATACGCCGCGGTGACCGGCGCCTATTCCATTGTGTACGGCGCGTCTGGGATCGAACGCTCGCAAAATGCGATCCTGGCCGGCACCGATGATCGGCTCGCTGGATCGGCGCTCGGAGATCTTTTCTCAGGGCGCGATCCCAAGGGTGGCAATGTCATCTTGACGATCGACAAGGCCGCCCAGGATGCGGCATACAAGGCGCTTACCGACGCGGGGGTAGTGGGTGCGGTCGTCGCTATGAACCCCAAAACCGGCGCAGTCTTGGCCCTAACCAGCACACCGTCATATGACCCCAACACTTTGAGCAGTCATGATCCGACCGCAATTAGGGCCGCAGCGCAAAGCCTCGCAGCACAAAATCCAGATCCTCGGGACAACCAGGCGATCAGTGAGAACTATCCACCAGGCAGCACCTTCAAGGTCATCGTCACCGCGGCCGCGCTGACGAAGGGGATTACGCCAGATACGGTGCTGCCCGCGCCGGACCTTTACACCCTGCCAGGCACTCAGACGACCCTGTCGAATTACGACAGTGAGAAGTGCTCGTCGACGCAGCAGGAAACCTTGCTGCGCTCATTCACCATTTCGTGCAACACCACTTTCGCTAAGCTGGCAGTTGACCAGCTTGGCGAAAGTGATCTCCGGGCGATGGCGACGAAATTTGGTGTCACGGACAAAGGTTTCGACATACCGCTGCCGGTCGCACCCAGCACGCTCGGTCCGATCATCGACAAGGCATCGCTGGCCCAATCGGCAATCGGCCAGCGCGACGTGCGGTTCACTGTGATGCAGGATGCGATGCTGTCTTGCGTCGTAGCCAACGGCGGCCAGTTGATGAAGCCGTACCTCGTCGCCGAAACGCAAGCCCCCGATCTGTCGGTATTGGACAAGGCCAGCCCGCAAAAGATGGGGGATGCGGCGATCAGCAGCAGTGCCGCGGGAGATCTGAAGGACATGATGATCAGTGTCGTGCAAAACGGCACCGGCACGAAGGCCCAGATCCCCGGCGTTAAGGTGGCCGGCAAGACCGGCACGGCGCAGGTCGCACCCGGGGTCCCGGATCACTCATGGTTCACCGGATTTGCACCGGCCGATAATCCTAAGATCGCGATTTCGGTATTCGTCAAGAATGGCGGAGCGACCGGTGGCGCTCTGACAGCTCCGATCGCGGCCGCCGTTATGAAGGCCTACCTCACCGCTGGTGGCGGCAAATGAGCGTTCGACCAGGTATTCGTTTGGGTGACCGTTACCAGTTACTCAGTCCGATCGCGACTGGCGGTATGGGTCAAGTATGGCGCGCTGAGGACACCACATTGCACCGCATTGTCGCTGCCAAGATCTTGCGCAGCGAGTTCACTGGTGACGCGACATTTATCGAACGATTCCGTGCGGAGGCACGGAATACCGCGGCGCTGTCACATCCGAACATCGCGAGTATCTATGACTATGGCGAAACGGTTCAGGACGGCGAACGGTTGGCCTATCTGATCATGGAATTAGTCGATGGTGAGCCGCTGGTGGAGACACTTGTTCGCCAGCGACGACTACCAGTGGCTAAAACTCTCGACATTCTCGAACAAACCGCGCGAGGCCTCGGTGCGGCACATCGCGCAGGGACGGTGCATAGGGATGTAAAGCCGGGCAATCTCATCATCCGCCCAGATGGCGTCGTGAAAATTACCGATTTCGGCATTGCCCGCGCAGCGAATAGTGTCGCACTCACCGATCAGGGAACGGTGGTCGGCACCGCGCAATATTTGGCTCCTGAGCAAGCCGAAGGCAAACCTGCGAATCCTGCCTCAGATGTGTACGCATTAGCGGTCGTGGGCTATGAATGCCTCGCCGGGGTCAGGCCGTTTGATGGCGATAATTCGGTCGCTATCGCACTCTCGCAAATTAGGGACACCCCGCGCCCACTGCCACCGGATGTACCGCCGTACGTTCAGCAGCTGATCATGTCTACGATGGCGAAAAATCCTGCCGCCCGGTATCGAGATGGCAGCGCGTTTGCCCAAGCGATAGCTCAGGTTCAAGGCGGTGCCGCTCCGATCCCGCCGCCGATTAATCGGCGGCCAATCAACAGTGGCGCGCCGTTGGCAAACTCGTACCCGCCGCCTTATCATCCCGCGATTGCAGTTGGGCAGCCGCAGCCGATGGTGAGCCAATCGAGTAATCGCACTCGCAACCTGCTTATCGTGGGGATCGGGTTGCTGGTGATCGTTGGAATCGTGATCGCCATCGTGCTTTCCACAAGCGGCCAAGATACCAGCGGCACACCCGCAAGCGGGTCGCCGCAGCCGTCGGGCAATTCTGCGGCCACCAAAAGCGAAGTATCGCCGTCCACCGGGAAAACCGCACCGCAATCATCGGCGTCAAAGAGCGACGCATCTTCGAAATCCACGGCCTCGGGCAGTTCCTTGGGGCCCCGTCAGACGACGGACAATTATGTATTCAGCATCGCTGTCGGAGACTACATCGGCCAGCAGCCTGCGGTTTTGATCGAGGACTTAGAGAGCGCCAAAGTCAATTACAAGCTCGTCGATGACGGCAGTGGCACCACGCCCGGCACAATTTCCGCTGTTAATCCCTCAGACAATATCTATCCCGGCGACATCGTCACAATTCACATCACACCTAAAAACTCGTCATCCGCTGGAGTGTCAAGCCTGCAAGAGGCTGCACAAACTACGGGTAATTTGGCGGCAGAAGGGCTAAGGCACCGGTCATGACTGAGCCACGATTGTTTGGGCAGCGGTATCAAACCAGCAGCCTGCTGGGCTACGGAGGTATGGCTGAGGTTTTGCTCGGCCGTGACCAACGCCTTGATCGCGATGTCGCGGTCAAGGTTCTGCGCAGTGACCTCGCTCGCGACACCACTTTTCAGGTGCGATTCCGTCGAGAGGCACAGGCGGCCGCCGCGCTGAATCACCCGGCAATTGTCGCGGTATACGACACCGGTGAGGACGTTGACGACGATGGTGTGACCACGCCGTACATCGTGATGGAATTCGTCGAAGGCCGCACCCTGCGCGATCTGCTCAAGGCCGAGGGTGTGCTGCAGGCTGCCCAAGCAATGGCGATTACTGCTGAGATATGTGGTGCGCTGGACTTCTCGCACCGCAACGGCATCGTGCACCGGGATGTCAAACCTGGCAATGTGATGATTACTAACTCCGGTCGCGTCAAGGTGATGGATTTTGGCATTGCCCGCGCCGTTTCCGATAGCGCCGCGACGATGACGGCGACTGCCGCTGTCATCGGAACCGCACAGTACCTGTCCCCCGAGCAAGCGCGTGGAGAAAAAGTCGATGCCCGCTCGGATGTCTATGCCGTCGGTTGCGTCCTGTTCGAACTGCTCACCGGTGCGCCGCCGTTCGTCGGTGACTCACCCGTTGCGGTGGCATACCAGCATGTCCGTGAGAACCCAAAACCGCCGAGTACTGTCAATCCACAGATCTCCCGCAAATTGGACTCGATTGTGCTGAAGGCGCTCTCGAAGAATCCGGCGAATCGCTATCAGAGCGCGGCGCAAATGCAGGAAGATCTGCAACGCGCTCTTGATGGCAAGGCCGTCGAAGCGACTCCGGTGATGACCGAGGAAGAGGCCACGACGGTACTACCGGTGACCGGTTTCGGCGGCGCGGGAGTGATGTCAGACCCACGACGTGCAGCGCACGAAGAATATGATCCGAACGATGGTCGGCCGCCAGCGAAAACCGGCGTAAGTAAAGGCGTCTGGGCGGCGCTTATCGCCGTTCTCGTCGCCGCCATCATCGCAGCGTTCATCATCATTCCAAGCCTCTCCAGCAGTAAGACACCAGTGGTAAAGCAAGTCGCCGTACCAAGTGTGTTCAACATGAGCGTCGATCAGGCTACATCCGCGCTGAGCGGTGTCGGACTTAAGCTCGGAAAGACGCAGCCGGTGCCCTCGACACTGGAACAAGCAGGCAAAGTTGTCGGACAGACTCCCAGCGCTGATGCAAAGGTGAAGGATGGTTCAGCCGTCGACGTGCAAGTTGGCGCGGGTCCAGCCCAAGTTCAAGTGCCGCAAATTGTCGGACTTTCCAAAGATGATGCCAATAAGGCGCTCACGGGAGCAAATCTGAAGGCCACATTTGAAAATTTCGATGGCGCGCAACCAACTGGATCGGTCATCAAGTCCAGTCCGGCTCAAGGGGACAAGGTTCCCGAGGGGAGCACCGTCACCGTGTTCATCAGCACCGGCCAAGTCGCGCTACCAGGTGTGGTCAACCAGACCAAAAATGCGGCAATCGCGGCTTTGAATGCCGCTGGCTTCAACAATGTCAATGTGACCGCCGCAGATAGCACTGCCCCCAAAGATCAAGTGATCGCGCAAGATCCGCCAGCAAACCAAAAAATTGCGCCCTCGAACACCATCACATTGACCGTCAGCAGCGGTCAGGCCCCGCCGCCCCCGCCGGTTGCGGTACCAAATGTCGTAGGCATGACGCAACAGGCGGCAATCGCTATACTGAAAGGTGCG
>JBDTCL010000176.1:0-2674 GCA_039923595.1 Antricoccus sp.
TCGCGATTGATCCAGTCGAGTCTAAGCGTGAGAAGGCGATGGATTTCGGCGCGACGCACGCATTCGCGAGTATCGAGGACGCGACTGCGACGATCAACGACCTGACCTTGGGCCGGATGGCCGAAAAGGTCATCATCACCGTCGGTGACATTCAGGGCGAAGATATCGCCGCGGCAATGAGCGTCACTGGCAAGGGTGGCCGCGCGGTGGTTACCGGTATGGGCGATTACTCCAAGATGGACGTCAAGCTGAACCTTTTCGAGTTCACGCTATTGCAGAAGGATTTGCAGGGCGCGATCTTCGGTGGTTCTAATCCTCGCGTTGAGATTCCGTGGTTGCTCTCGATGTACCAGGAGGGCAAGCTCAAGCTCGACGAGCTCGTGACCAATCGGTACAGGCTCGAAGACATCAACCAGGGCTATCAAGACATGCGTGATGGCAAAAACATCCGCGGCATCATCGAATACACCGCTGCTGATCGCGTCTAACTAACAGAGGCACCAGTCTCGTATCAACAATCCCGCCTGCGATCGCGCTGATCGCAGGCGGGATTTGCGTTGCTCCGGGCTGTTTGAAGCAACTTCAAAACAGGGTGAGTTCGAGCTGAACCGGCGCGACGGCTGCCGGTTTGCTACGACCGGCGCCAATGCGCTCGACCGGCGTCACCGTCTCCAGTTGTCCTGGAACGCCAGCGGCGCCAATATAGGGATCGATGTCGTCGTACTCGATGTCGGGAGGCTCGCCGAAAGGCAGATCTAGTCCCTCGTTCGGGTCAATCTGCACCCGGGTCTGCTGGATCGGCTCATCGCAGAAAAGTCGCCGCGCCTGCGCCAGCACAGTGTGAAAGCCCCATTCGGTTAGCACGGCCTTGAGCGGCTCAGTGGGCACCGGCAACCGGCCCCGGCCGTTGTCGACCTCTAGCTCAAGACCGAGATCAAGATCGGCGCGCATTGTCATGATTTCACTGGTGACCGCGAACGCGGCTCGACGATCCAGATCGGCAAGTTTCACCGCGACGGACCGACCGAGGGTTTCACAGACCCCAGCCAGATCCGTATCGACCGCTGCGAAAGCTGTCGCTGTGCTGCCATAAACCTGCAAAATCCGGGCCGCCGTCTTCTGACCAATCCCGCGGATCCCGAGTAAGTTATCCGAAGTGTCACCGCGCATGGCCGCGTAATCGCGGTACTGCGCTGGATTGACGCCGTACATCATCATTAACCGGCTTGGGCTCAGCATCGGGCTGCCCGCGATTCCGCCGTTGAGAACTCGTAGCACGCAAGTGTGCTCATCGATCAAGGCGAACGAGTCGCGGTCCGAGGTCACGATCACGCAGTCCCAGTCCGCCCGCGCTGCGGTCCGTGACGCCGACGCGATCACGTCATCAGCCTCAAGTCCGGCCGGCACAACGACGTGGATGCCCGCAGCCCTGAGTGTGGTGATCGCGCCGGCGATCTGTTCGACCAGCTCGGCCGGCTTTTCTGGACGGCCGGCTTTGTAGTGCGGATGATCATTCTTGCGCACACTCGCGCCATGATCGTCGAAACCGACCACGATTGCCTGCGGCCCGACGCGCGAGACCGCGGCGAGTAGTGCCGAGATCAATCCGTTGATCGCCCAGCTGGGTCGCCCGTCCCGCGTGCGCTGCGCCGCATCAGCCCCCGCGTGATATGCCCGGTGCAGCATTGAGTTGCCGTCGACGGCAAGCAGGACTGGGCGGGTCATTATTCAAGAGTGCACCGTGGCAACGACATCTGCACGAACCGCTCGGCGTGGCGGGCATAAATCTAGGATCCCGCCCGCGAAGCCAGATCGGTTAGCGACGACCCATCGAAGAGGAGAAGCTTGCCGCACTTCCGCTGCCGGTGGAGTAGACCGTCTGGCTACCGCCGGAGCGTCGAGATGAATTGCCGCGCTTTGGCGCACCAGAACCGCTAGCGGCAGCAACCGAGGCGCGCTTAGTAACGGCCTTGCCGCGCTTCGCAGCACCGGCGCGAGCACCACCATCAGCACCCGATCCGCGCCCTGCGCTCGGACCACCGCGACCGCGCCCACCGGTGGTGTTTTTCGGCGGACCACTGCGACGACGCTGCGAGTTCCCCTGAGCGGGCGCAACAGCGACCGGAGCGGGCTGCACAAAATCAGCCGCCGGTCCGGTTACCTCAAGGATGGCCGGATGGCCTGGTGTGATCGTCTGGGACGTCGGACGTATCGAGGCCTGCCGCATTAGCTGACGGACATCGCCTGACTGCTCCGGCGTACCCACGGTGACGACGATCCCTTCGGCACCGGCGCGCGCCGTTCGTCCCGAGCGGTGCAAGTATGCCTTGTGCTCGGTCGGCGGATCGACATGTACGACCAGCGAAACGTCATCGACGTGGATGCCGCGAGCGGCGATGTCGGTGGCGACGAGCACTCGGACCGAACCGTCGCCGAAAGCGGCCAGGTTGCGCTGCCGAGCGGGCTGCGAAAGGTTGCCGTGCAAGTCGACAGCTGGTACGCCGGCGGCAGTGAGCTGCTTGGCAAGCTTCTTGGCTGCATGCTTGGTACGGGTGAATGCGAGCGTGCGGCCCTGACCAGAAACGAGTTCGCGCACGACGGTTGACTTGTTGTCGTGGCTGACGTTAAAGACGTAATGGGTCATTTGCGGTGAGGCGGCGGCAGCACTGTCGAC
>JBDTCL010000177.1:0-6486 GCA_039923595.1 Antricoccus sp.
TGAACGCCGCGTTCAATGACGACCACATCGCAGCGACATCGCAAGCCATTTGCGAGTACCGCAAAGGCGCGGGGATCAGTGGGCCGCTTTATCTCGGCATGGACACCCATGCGTTGTCTGAGCCCGCCCAGAACACTGCTTTAGAGGTTTTTGCCGCGAACAATGTCACGGTGCTGATCGATGCCGCCGAACGGTTCGTTCCGACGCCAGCTCTCTCGCACGCCATTCTCAAGCACAATCGCGGTACCGGAGCGCGCGCTGATGGCGTCGTCGTAACTCCCTCACATAACCCGCCCGCAGACGGTGGCTTCAAATACAACCCACCAGACGGTGGTCCGGCCGGTAGCGACATCACCAGCGCAATCCAGGACCGTGCTAACCAGATCCTTGCTAGCGGCCTCGGCGGCGTCCACCGGGTCAGTCTGCGCGAGGCCAAGAACGCCGACACGACGCACAAGTTTGACTATTTGACGTCATATGTTGACGAGCTTCCCCAAGTACTCGACATCGACGCGATCAGGTCGGCGGGTATCCGGATCGGTGCTGATCCGCTAGGTGGGGCGAGCGTTGATTACTGGTCGGCGATCGCTGAGCGTCATCGCCTTGACCTGACCGTGGTCAATCCGAGAGTTGATCCACGATGGCCATTTATGACCCTTGATTGGGATGGCAAAATTCGCATGGACTGCTCATCGCCGTATGCGATGGCATCTCTGGTGGCTAACAAGGACTTATACGATATTTCGACTGGCAATGATGCTGATTCAGACCGGCATGGCATCGTCACTCCGGACGCTGGCTTGATGAATCCTAATCATTTTCTAGCGGTCGCCATTAAGTACCTTTTTGCCCACCGCGAAGGGTGGGCAAAACAGTGCGCAATCGGCAAAACACTGGTGTCCTCATCCATGATCGACCGAGTCGCGAAATCTTTGGGACGAAAATTGATCGAAGTCCCCGTCGGCTTCAAATGGTTTGTACCTGGACTGGTCGACGGTTCGATCGGATTTGGTGGCGAGGAGTCGGCTGGCGCATCATTTTTACGGCTGGACGGCACCGTCTGGACAACCGACAAAGACGGCATCATCCTGGCGCTGTTGGCAGCGGAGATCCAAGCCACCACCGGCAAATCGCCCTCGAAACACTATGACGACCTGACCGCCGAGTACGGCTCGCCGGTCTACGAGCGCATTGACGCACCGGCGACACCGGCGCAAAAGGATAAGCTAAAGAAACTGGCACCTGATGCGGTCCGCGCTACCGAACTTGCCGGCGAACCGATCATCGACAAACTCACCAAAGCACCAGGAAACAACGCCGACATCGGCGGACTGAAAGTGACCACGAAAAGCGGTTGGTTCGCTGCCCGTCCCTCTGGAACAGAGGACGTTTACAAGATCTATGCCGAGTCGTTTAAGGGCACCGTGCATTTGAAGCAGCTTCAAGATGCTGCGATGCAACTGGTAGGTGCGGCGATCAGTTGATCACCGCACCTACCAGGGTTGCTATTTGCTAATGGGGAGGATGTAGCTCATCAGCTTCGTCCAGTGGTCACTGAGCGATTCGCGGCCCATGAACAATCCGAGGTGCCCAGCTTCAACAAGCTCACGGTTGATCTGTGATTTCGGTGTCGACACATAGTCAGCGAGTGCCCAGACCTGCTCGGGCGGGGTGATGTGGTCTTTGGTGCCGGCGAGCAAGTTGATCCGGCAGTGGATCTTCGATAGATCAACGGTTTCGCCGCCAACCTCGAGGGTGCCTTTCACGAGGCGGTTTTCGCCAAAGAGGTATTTCACGATCCAGAGGTAAAAGTCCCCCGGCATATCTTGCGACCACTCGAACCAATCGGTGAATTCCTTGTACCGGCTCAGTGCCTTCGGATCCCCTACCTGCAGCAAGAGACCCATGATACGTTCGGTCTCCGCGGCTGGCTCAAGCATTTTGAACCCGCGTATCTGGTTCTCACCGGAATACACGCCGTTGCCGGCTTGGACGATCATTTCATAGAAACGAGTATCAGTTTCTGCTCCCATGGCCTGCACCCACTCATTGATGACACCGTCGCCGACATGCGTGTCGATCGGCGCCCCACCGATGGTGAGCGAGTTAACTTTGGCCGGTCGCAGCGCGGCGTAAATCGTCGCGAGCCAACCGCCCTGGCAATCACCAATCAGGTTGGCTTTGCCACCTATGAGGTCAATCGCCTCGTCGATAATCGCGATGTATTCCTCGATCGAGTAGTGCTTCGTTGCTTGGGTCGCACCAAGCCAGGAGAACGTATAAAGCCGATCCAGGCCGCAGTTACGAATGGTGATCATTTGGCTCTGATCAGCTGCTGCGAAATCAACGATTGATGAGGAGTGCCCCGCCTGCGGGGGCAGCACCAGCGTAGGGACCTTAACGGTCGGCTTGGCTACTGAGTAGTCGAGCAGCTTGGCGACCGGCCATTCGCGAACCACGGTGGACCCGTGAGCCCACTTCGGTTCGTGGTGCACGGTCGTCGCTTGCCACCAGGTGTTGAAATCGTTAAGTACGTCAAATGGATCCGCACGCCGGGCAATCGCACCCTTCCAATAGTCAGTGAGGCCTTGAAAAACGGCCGTCGAAACCGCAATGGGGGTGCTGGCGAATGACTGCAGGATCTTCTCAGGAGTCTTAGTGCTCATTAGCTTAGGTGCGCCCCTTCGCGCTCAAGATGCCGTGGCGGTGGCCACGTCTTTGTTCAAGTGGTGCGATTGGGGACTGTAACCGTCCAGAATTGCCCACGCCCGCCCAGGTGACGGTTGTTACTTTTCTATAGATTATATAGGCAGCAAAGAGGCGGACAACGCCTTTGGGCACTGTCCGCCTCTTTAATATGCAATTGTTACCAGGTGCGTTACTTCAGTGCTTCGCGCGCAGCCTTGGTGTACGAGTCGCTCATCGAGGTAACGAAGCTCGCGTGCGCTGACGCGAGTGCGGTGACGAAGTCGAGTTGTGACGCGCCAGCGACCTTCTTTTCGAAGTCCAGCATGCTCGAAAGGGTTTTCTCATAAGCATCGAGAGAGATGTTGCCAGTCTGCTTTGCAGCAGTCATGACCTTCTCGTTGAGATCGCGGATACGATCGGCAGCGGCGTCGTAATCGACATTCATTGGGTTGGTGGTCTTGGTTTCAGCCATGACTACTCCTTGGGTTTAGGTTTCTTTGGGTACGTTAGCAAGATTAGCACGATTTGCTAACGCGCAACCCGAATGTGATCCAACGATCATGTCAATACATAGCTGCCCGGTGCATCAGCGATCGGTGGATGCTTCTTGCTTCCCATCGGTGGCGGCGCCACCATCGGACCGCCATGCGCCTCTGACCAGGTGATCCAATCATTCCACCAGGTGTCGCTGGCTCGGGTCGCCTGCTCCCGCCACTCGTTCGGATCATCAGGGTTCGGTCCGACCTCCGCGATCTCTAGCCACGCCTTAGGGGTCGGCGGGTTGACCACCCCAGCGATGTGACCGCCGCTAGATAAGACATAGCGAACAGGGGCGCCGAATGCATTCACTGCGCTGTATGCCGCCTGCCAAGGCACAATGTGGTCGTTGATTGCGCTGACCATATATAACGGCATATCGATTTTAGCCAAGTCAAGCGTCACTCCGTCGAAGACAAAGTCGCCCTTGATCAACGCGTTGGCGGTGTAAAGCTCGCGCATATATTCGCCGTGAAATGCAGCCGTCAAATGGGTCGAGTCTTCGTTCCAGGCGAGGATATCGAATGCTGGTGGCGGTTCCCCCTTCAACCATCGTGAGACGACATAGTTGAAAATCAAATCCCGCGAGCGCATCAGGTCGAAGGTAAAGGCCAGATCATCTCCTGAGAGATAACCCTTGGTACTCATCCGCTCTTCGAGAGCGGTGACCGATCCCGAATCAGTCATCATGCCCAATTCGCCAGGATCGCGATAATCAAGCATGGTGTTGAGCAACGTCAACGAATTGACCGATTCATCGCCCTTCGCGGCGAGATAGGCAGTTGCGATCGTCGCACTGACCCCGCCGAGGCACAGCCCGACGATATCGATCTTGTTCGCACCAGTGATCTGCTTAATCACTGAAATTGCGTTGATCGAGCCGTCGCGCAAATAGTCCGAGAAGGTCGTTGAGGCCATCGACGTATCTGGATTTTTGTACGAAAGGACAAATACCGTGCGGCCGTGGCGCACCGCCCACTCGGCAAGACTGCGTTCAGGTGCCAGGTCCATCACGTAGTACTTATTGATCCATGGTGGGCTAAAGAGCACCGGGTTTTGATGCACCTTCGCTGTCTGCGGCGCAAATTGAATCAACTCGCAAATGTTGTTGCGAAAGACGACTTGGCCCTTGGTTGCGGCAAGTGTCTTGCCCATCTCGAAGTCGTTGCGGTCCACTTTCAAGGGCCGCCCACCGCGGTGTCTGAGATCATCGGCTGCGAACCGGGCACCGGAAAACAGGCTTTTACCGCCAGTTTGCATTGCCTTGGAGAGCACTTCGGGGTTGGTGGGCGCGAAATTGGTGGGCGACGCGACATTTTGCAGCAACTTGATGAATTGCTCAGCTCGCGCAACAGCCATCTGATCGACATTCTCTTTGCCCAACGCCGCCACCTCATCGACCAAATTGCAGGTCGCAAGGTATGCCTGGCGGATGCCAAAAAAGATGGGGTTGGCATCCCATGTCGGGTCGGCAAAGCGTTTATCGCGTGGGCCGGGATCGACCGGCGGTACACTATCGGATTTGAACAACCGCACGACGCTCGCCGGTGGGACCTTTGCCATCGTACTTGCGTATTTCGCTCCTGCTTGGGCGATATCTCGTGGATGCCGGACTGCCTCGCGGGCAACCGCGGCCGTAGCGGGAAGCCAACCGATCGGGTCAACTCGCCGCACTACCTTGGCGATGCGGCCCGTCGGACCGCGTGAATTCTCAGCTGCCGATTTTTGCCCAGCTTCAGTCATCGTGCTCTCACCCTGCCCTCAATATGTGATGCGGGCAACACTACTTGGTCCGGTTCGTCGCTATTGAGGACGGCCTACGATCGTGGGATGCCTGAGCCCGAACCGTTTGCCGCCACGTTGGGCGAGATCATTCGCCAACAACGCGAAATCTCTGCACTACCTATGCGGCAGCTGGCGAAAATGGTGGGCATCTCCAACCCTTATCTCTCACAAATCGAACGCGGTCTGCGCGAGCCGTCAGACCACGTGTTGCAGAGCATCGCTTCGTCATTGCAGACCACAGTTGATGATCTCACCGGCCATGACGACGAGTCCGCTGAAGTCGCCGTTCTCGACGCGATCGTCGCAGACACCGCGCTTTCGGCGAAACAGCGACAGGCACTGGCCGAGGTGTATCGCTCGATGGTGGCTGCGACTGCCGCTAAGAAAGCCAGCCGCCGCAAGCCCGCCGCCGCCTCGTAATTGCGCGTTGACCGCTAATGAGTCTCACGTGCCGAGCAGGTTGGCCAGAAGTTCGGCGGTTAGCCAGTCTTGGAATCTGGTGTCAGACCAACCGCGCTGGCGAACAAGTTTGTCGTACAGGCTCGGGTCGTTGAACAACCACAACAGGTCGGCCGCCTCGCGTTCGGAGATTCCGGTTTGCAGAGCATCGAGCGCCACCAGTCGCTTCGCGGGCTCGCTCATCGCCGTGCGTCGTTGTTGGACCAGCAACTCGTGAAGTTCGCGCGCCTTGGGATCGCTTGCGGCAGCGTCTTCCAGCGCTCGCCACACCCCTGCGATTCTGTGGCTGATTGTGGTCACCAACGCCGCATAGCCAGCGAGCATGACAGCGGCATCAGGTTCTAAGCGCAAACGCGCAATCTGGGGTCGGTCACCGAGTGGTATCGCTTCATCGTCACCCACAATGGCGACGTCATATGCCAGCTTGACCAGTTGCACCTTGCTGCCGACCGAGTCAAATACGGTCTTGCGACTGACCCCCGCCGCCTGCGCGATGGCCTCGATGCTCGTCGAGCTGTAACCGTTTTCGGCGAAGAGCACCGTTGCCGTCTGCACGATCTTTCGACGGGTTTGGTTGGCCTGCTCCTCACGCAACGGCGAGCGATATTGGCGCGTCGGTGGTGTCTTCATGAACCGTCCACTAATTTAGGTGACGCTTGACGTATTGAATTGACTCACGGTAACCTCATTTATACCCGAAGGAGAACCACAATGAAAATAACCACCCGCCACGCCAGCAATGAGCAGGACCACGCGGCTCAGTTAGGGGGCGTCCGGTTTGTCCTACTCACCACCTATCGCGCGTCCGGAGAATCCGTTGCCACCGCGGTCTGGGTTGTTCCAGACGCAGACCAGGTCGCCATCCTCACAAACGCCGACTCCGGCAAAGTGCGCCGCCTTCAGCACAATCGCGCGGTGACGCTGGTGCCCTGCAACCCTCGTGGCGCGCCCAACCCGAAAGCTACACCAGTGCTCGGTCACGCTGAGGTCCTCGCCGACCCGGATGCCGTGGCCCGA
>JBDTCL010000178.1:0-3890 GCA_039923595.1 Antricoccus sp.
GGAACCTCCACGGGAACACCCAAGCCGTATCAGTCCGACATACAAACTCCCGGGACGACGCTAAACGCCGAATCGCGCGTAGCTCAATAGGTGTCAGTTGGGGCTGATGACAACACCGTTACCAGCACCCCGGCCAAGCGCCCACCCGATGCGCGTTACCGACCGTGCTCATCTCCTGAATGCTTCGCCTACCGGTCCGATTCGTACTCATCGAACTGGGCTGCCGCATCGTCTCGCTCTGCTTGTTACAAACGGTGCACAATCCTCTCGGTCCACTGCGGCAAGCCGTTCTTGATGCTCACTACTTGCCACCATCAGCTGCCGGGAAGGTGTGTCGAAGCGATGGCTCGACGATTTCACAGGCACCCGGCCGTCGGCCATAATCGCGACCGAGGATGACCGCGACAACAATGAACCTGAGCGCTGGCTGCGGCGCGGGTACCTCGGCGGCAGTCACTTCTTCATTACCATCAGTAGTCGTGAGTGCGACCACGTTCGATCCGATGGTCGGCGCGGTGCTCGAGGGCCGATATCGAGTCATCGGCCGGCTTGCTTCGGGCGGCATGTCCAAGGTTTATGTCGGCCACGATGAGCGCCTGGACCGACCAGTCGCGATAAAAATTATGAACGCTGACCTCGCTCACGATCCGGCATTCATTACCCGATTCACCCGCGAGGCTCGGGCCGCGGCCGGTATCTGGCACCCGAACGTCGTCACCGTGCACGACCAGGGCACCGATCAAGACACCGGCGCAGTCTACTTAGTGATGGAGCTGGTACGCGGAGCAACGCTGCGTGCGGTACTGCGCGAATACGGCCGGTTGAGCGCCGGCCAAGCGCTCGCAGTCATCGAGCCGCTGCTGACCGGTCTGGCCGCAGCCCACCGCGAGGGTCTCGTTCATCGCGATATCAAACCCGAAAACATTCTCATCGACCAGCACGGCCGACTCCTGGTGGTCGATTTCGGTCTCGCCCGCGCGGTCGCCGAGAGTGCGCACACCACGCACAGCGGCATGGGCGGCAGCGTATTTGGCACCATCGCATATCTCTCGCCCGAGCAAGTTGCGCGTGGCTATGCCGATTCGCGCAGCGACGTCTACGCGGTGGGGATCTTGCTTTACGAACTGCTCACCGGTGAGCCGCCGTACCGTGGCGACAATGCCGTCACTGTTGCCTATCGGCATGTCAACGATGATGTGCCACCGCCCTCCGAACTCGCGCCTGAGATCCCGGGCGAGGTCGACGATCTCGTCATTGAGGCCACCAATCGTGATCCGTTGCGTCGTCCTGCAGACGCTGCCCAAATGCTCGCCTCGGTGCATCGTGCGCAGCTCTTGCTGGGTGTCGCCGACGAACCAGTACCAACCGCATCATCCGCAGCAACACTGCCGCCGTACGAGCCAACAACCACTCGCGACGATGTTTCGACGGCCACCAATCCCCTTGCCTCGCGCTCGGCAATAGGCTACACCTCAGCGCTCACCGCAGACGTCGATGCCGATTCGCGTACCGGCCACACCCAAATCGTCCCTCGCCAGCCGATCGCCGCGCGCGCGATCAACGAATCCGCCGAACTCCCTGAGCCGTCTGCGCGTCGCCGCCGGCGATGGCCGTGGCTGGTCGCCGTCATCTTGGTCGTCGTGCTCGGCGCCGGTTCGTTTTGGTGGTTCCAGTACGGGCGGTGGACAAAAGTTCCCGATTTCGCCAAGGCCACCAGCGCTCAGCAGGTACAAGATATGGCTGGCGGTGCCGGGCTGAGGCTCAATCTCACCGAGCCGCAATTTAGCGAAACGGTCCCCTCCGGAGCCGTTATCTCGATAAAACCGAAAAGCGGCACCAGGCTGCCGCGCGGTTCTGACCTATCGGTCGTGCTCTCCAAAGGGCCGGAGCGCTACAAAACCAGCAGCGCTCTCATCGGCCAAAACGCCGATCAGGTGCTCAAGGACCTCGCTAGCCAATTCGGCGACAAGATCACCATCACGACCGATTCGAAGTACGACGATACCAATCCCAAGGGTACGATCTCCAGCTTCAATCCGCCGCCTGGCACGGCGATGAAACCCGGCTCGTCCTTGACGGTGATCGTCAGTCTAGGCAAGGCGCCGATCCCGATGCCCGACGTCACCAGCCAAAGTCCAGAAGCGGCGTCGGCAGCGTTGACTCAAGCGGGTTTCGTACCATCTGTGAGCGGTACCCAGGAGTTCTCTGACACCGTGCCGGCCGGTGCTGTCAGTCGCACCGATCCACCGGTAGGGACCCAAACGCAACCCGGCTCGACCGTGTCGATCATAGTCTCCAAAGGCCAGGACCTCGTCGTGGTGCCAGATGTCGTGAAGATGTCTTCCGCAGCGGCGACCAAGGCGCTCCAAGATGTCGGGTTCAAGGTGCAAAAGAAACAATTCTTCGTGACCTTCGACCTGGTCGCAGACCAAGATCCCAAGGGCGGCGCCAAGGCCAAACGAGGATCCACTATCACCATCTCGGTGACCTGAGTGGCCAGGATTAGCACGGTCAGTGGCGGTTACAAATGAGACATAGTTCACCGCTCAACTAGTTTCCGCGTCTCTGATCCCTTGCGAATCAGCAGTCAAGTTGATTCACTTCAATCACATCTGCGCAGGTCGCATGGCGTAAAAGCGTCGATATGGTCGGTTAATTGCTCTTAGCAGTCAATTGAAGGTGAAGCAAGGGCGATGGTTGCAGCTTCAATAACAATTACGTATCGTCTTGCACGCTTCACCTGTTGACCAGTTCAGCCGAATCCCACCGACCGGTCGACACCATTCCTCAACACAGTACCGAAGGTGGGAAACGGAGAACCCGCGGAAACCTCGTCATTAGCACGTGGTAACCGTTCGACCAGCAAAGTTGCTGGTTTGGGGTGAAGTCGCGCAAGCGGCCGGGCAGTCACTTTTCCACCCGAACCCGACAGCTAACTTCGCAGGCCTCGGAAAAGGAAACTCATGAGCTACACCCCCAAGCACGCTGCTGCGCCCAAATCAAACCTGAAGCGCCGAAGCGCACAGGTCCTGGTCGCCGCATCGATCGCGACACCAGCCACCCTAGCCATCGGTGGCACCGCCAACGCCGCTCCGGTCTCCACCTGGGACAACGTTGCCGCCTGCGAATCAAGTGGCAACTGGGCAATCAACACCGGCAACGGGTTCTACGGCGGCCTGCAATTCACGCAACAGACCTGGGCAGGCTACGGGGGCACCTCCTATGCCGCCCGCGCTGACCTCGCCTCGAAGTCCCAGCAGATCGCGGTCGCTGAGAAGGTCCTAGACGGGCAAGGGCCCGGCGCCTGGCCGGTGTGCTCGGTCAAGGCCGGCCTCGCCGCAGGCGGCGCTCCCGCAGCAGTTGATCCCGGCAGCGCCACCTCGACGACGCCACCCGCGGCCGCTGCGCCGAACGTGGCCGCCCCGGCAGCATCCGCGCCAGCAGCAACCGGTGGCTCCTACACGGTCACCGCCGGTGACACACTGTCAAAAATCGCTCAGAGCAACGGGATCGCTGGCTGGGAGAGCATCTACGCCGCTAACTCCGGCACGATCGCCAATCCGAACATGATTTACGTCGGTCAGGTCATCAACCTGCCGTAGTTCCTGCACCGCACAATCCAGTACCCTCGATTCGCCCGCCGCGGGTCGGGGGTATTGGCGTATCGCGCCGACTACGAACCGCCTGCGGTGATACCCAACTGTCCCGAAGGAGTACCAACGTGGTCATTGTCCTGATGCCAGGATCCACCCCCCAGTCAGTGAGCGAGGTCGTCGCATCGGTCGAAGAATCCGGCGGTGAAGCCTTCGTCTCAGCCGGAGTGCGCCGCACCATCATCGGCGTCGTGGGAGACGCCGATGTCCTCGCGGCACTTGAGGCCAAGGACCTGA
>JBDTCL010000179.1:0-2958 GCA_039923595.1 Antricoccus sp.
TCGCCTAATGCCGAGCGCCGTTGCTGAGGTCCGAACGCATCCCACGAGCGCGCCCAGGTCAGTTGCTGAGCGACCTGCCACGCGGTATCACCGGGGTGCGCACGCAATACGTCGCAGACCTCGGCGAGTCGTTCCTCGTGGTGTGCGATCAGTTCGTGGGCACGCGCTGAGATTCCGGCATACCGATATTCATGCCCTGGCAAGCCTGCGCAGTCCGGGACGGTGAGTGCGATGTCGCCGATCTTGGCCAGCGAGTCTAGGAACAGTGAGAGTGAGTCCGCTGGATTGCCTGGATGCACCGAGATATTTGGGGTAATCCGCGGCAGTACGTGATCGCCGGTAAACATCACCTTGCGGCGCTCATCGACGAAGCACATATGCCCAGGAGTGTGCCCCGGCGTCCAGATCCCGCGCAGGTCCCAACCTGGTAACGAGACCAGTTCACCGTCATTGAGCAGGACGTCAGGGGCCGAGTCCGAGACGAAACTGCGCAGTGGAGTATCACTTGAGTGATAAAGCTGGTCTTCGTCGACTGGCACCCCATCGGCGAAGAACATCGCGTCCATTTGGACGGCCCAGTCGCGCGCCTGATCCATGCTGGTGAGCAAGAACGCGGCTTCTTGGGTATGTAAAGAAATTCGGGCACCAGTCTCTTCGCGCAGTCGCCGAGCCAGACCAAAGTGGTCAGGATGCGCGTGCGTCACCAGGATGTCGGTGATGTCGTTGATGTCGTAGCCAGCGATCTTTAGCCCGGCCATCAGTGCGGCGTGCGATTTCTCGTCATTCCACCCAGCGTCAATGATCGCAATACCGTCGCGGTGCTCCAATACGTACACCAGCACATATCGAAGCGGCGCGATCGGGATCTCAACGGGTATCGACCAGAGTCCCGGCTGCACCATCTCCACTGGCGGCAACACGCGTTCGAGCCACGCTGCTTTCTGTTTGTGACCTAAAACCTCAGCCGCCATGCAAACACTCCTGAACTAGTTAACGCCGGTAACGATCTATCACGAGTTAAACACCTGTCAGTTATGGCCTTGGAGTAGGGCTAGTCGCTCCCACAGATCCACAAACTCTCCATAGGCTGCAAATGACTCCTCAGTACGCCCAGCAATCAGCTGCTCGGCTGACCGAGCGGCGAGGCCTACCGCCTCATGAACCGAGCCGAGTTCCTCGTAGCCAGGCCGAATCACACCGCCCAGATCAAGCTCGAGAACGGCGGTTTCATCAAACCTCTGCAACCACTGGCCAACCTGCTGCAAATCAGCCGCGAATTCCAGGTCGCCGAACGAATCGGTCATCGCTTCGATGAGCGCCGAACAACGACTGATCGCCAGCGCGAGCCCGATGCGGTACCGAACATCTCGCCCGTCGCCGGTGGTCAATCGATCCGCATCGGTGAAAAGTGCACACCACCACACCGGTGCACGCCACGGCATTGATCGCACATGCGCCAAACCGCCGCGCCGCGAATTGAACGGGCTGCTAAGCAAGGCAGCAGCTTGCCGCCGTGCCGCACGATCCATCGACCATTCGTTTAGCGGAAACGGCACTGCCCACTCGGAATCAATCACCGCTTGCAATGCTCTGAGTTTGGTATCGAAGGGGCATACCAGCACCTTGCCCCTGACGCTGATCGTGTGGACCAGTTGTGGACTGTTTAGAACGCTTAGATCGATGCTCGCTCCACGCAGAGCTGGCAACAGCGCAAGCAACTCCTGCTCGTGCAGTTGTGCTGCGGATTGATCGGCTGCGGCGCTCAGCAAATCAGCGAGTCGACGACGCTCGCGCGGCTTAAACGCGCTCAGCGGCTCGTATACACGCAGGTAGGTAGCAAATGAGTGGCGCACGACATGCAACCTAGCGCACCCACCGTGGCAATATGTGCACACCAGGGTAATGTTGGTGGCACGACATGACTAATCACTCCGGGGCCCGCCTCAGGCGCACCCCGCACTGCGTATGAGGGGGTCGAGCCATGGGGCGCGGCCGTGCAAAGGCTAAGCAGACCAAGGTCGCTCGCGAGTTGAAGTATTTCTCGCCAGATACTGACCTGACGGCGCTGCAGCGTGAGCTCGCGGAAGGTACGTCACCAACCTTGCGTACCAGCCAGCGGCGCGAGGAACGGGTCGAGCCTGACCCGTATGACGACCTCGCGAGCAAATACGCCGATTACGACGACGAGCGACGCTGACCGTTCACTAGCGGGACGCTTGATCTGACCAATCAGCAGTAGTCGTTCACCATCTGAACTGACGCTATGCCGTCGGCAGCTGTCACGCTGCCGCAAATCCACGCGGCAACACCTCGCGCGGCGAGGCGTTGAACGGCACGATCAGCGTCAGTTGCCTCGACCGCGGCAATCATCCCGATCCCCACATTGAAGGCTCGTTCAAGTTCCACGCGCTCGATATGACCCGCGTCCTCGATGAGACCGAAGATCGGAGGCAACGACCACGCCGACCGATCAACGATCGCGGCGGTACCCACCGGAAGTACGCGTGGCAGGTTCCCTGGGATCCCACCACCGGTGACATGGCACATCGCGTGTACCTCAACACCGCAGATCAGATCCAGGCAGTCGAGGGTGTAAATCCGGGTGGGCTCGAGCAATTCCTCGCCCAGCGTCCGCGACAGTCCTTGTGGTGTCGCCGCCAACTCAAGCTGCGCGTCGGCGATGATTTTGCGCACCAAGCTGTAACCGTTGCTGTGCACTCCGCTCGAGGCCATCGCGATCAGCACGTCGCCCGGCCGAACACGGTCTGGCCCGAGCACATTTTCGCGCTCCACAATGCCGACCGCAGTCGCCGCAACATCGTATCCTTGTGGGTCCATCAGGCCGGGATGCTCGGCAGTTTCGCCGCCGACGAGCGCCACGCCCGCCATCGCGCAGCCGTCAGCGATACCACCGACGATCTCGGCGATCCGCTCCGGAACAACTTTGCCGCAGGCTAT
>JBDTCL010000180.1:0-10178 GCA_039923595.1 Antricoccus sp.
CACCTGCACAGCACCCGTGATGTCTCGCCGCGTTAATAAGTTCAGATAGTCGTGTTACCGGCGCAGAATACGTCCAGCACCGGGGATGGCGAGAGTTTCATCGCAATAGTGATCCGCCGGGACCGTAAACGCGATAGCGGCGCTACGTTGACTCACCGCATCGGTCCCTCGCTGCGTATCGCCAATATAGATCCGCAGCTCGGTATTGGCAGGGCTGCCGAGGCTGGTGAGGTCCCGACCGGCAGTACTAAAGGAAACCAGGTGACCGGCCGTCGCGTCGATGTCGATCAGAGGCGAGTACTTCAGCGCCAGATAGTCCCGGCGCGTTGAGGACGTCAACCATCGATTGTGCTATCAAATTACTCGCGACGACTCACTGGACCGATCACCACTGCCGTTGTCGCTGAAACGCCGTAGTGGTGTCAGCGGTGACCTTGCCAATCGGCTAACTGCCTCAGGCGGGGCTGGCCGGCCCGTCATCAGCTCCGGTCCGAATCCGGCAACAGGACTCCATAAACAGGCCCGCAGCGACAAGCGCGCCTGAGCACGCGACTCCGATGACGGCAGTAACCGTATCTGAGGGCGCCGCTTGCAAAAAGCCCAATTGGCCAGCAGTGTAGGCACCGAATCCCAGCCAGAGACCGACAAGCGCAGAACCGATGATCGCGCTGGCCTTCGCATAGGCCACGGTCCGAGCGACGCTCAACGGGTCGGGTGGAAACGTGCCCGGCTCACCCTTGATACGTCGCCGAAGCCCGGCGCCATATGTTACTTCGGCCGCAGCGATCACCGCCGCCCATAACGAGGTGTACCAATGCAACGGCGGAATATCGCCATACACAATGCGCACGACGGCCCACGTGAGCAGCGCGACGACCGCTCCAGTGCCGGCAAGCGTGCCCGGCTTTGTCGGCTTGATTGAGTTAGCCACCCGAGACCGCCGAGTGCAGGTGAACATCATCGAGACGAGTCAGCTGTTGGTCATCGACGAGTTGCACAAGAGATCGGACCGAACCCATCGGCAACTGCGCGTCTGGTTGCACCGATAGCCACGGCTCGAGGACGAACCTGCGCTGATGCGCACGTGGATGGGGCAGGGTGAGTTCCGGATTGTCTTGGCGCAGCATCTGCTGGCCGTCATAAACCGCCACCACGTCCACATCGAGAGTTCGCGGCCCCCATCGAACGGTGCGGGTGCGTTCGGCAGCTTGCTCGCATTTCGCGGCGAATGATAACCAATCTGCTGCCCGGTAACCATCATCGTCAGCGATGACAATCGCGTTATAGAACGGATCTTGCTGCACGCCACCCCACGGGGCAGTGCGATAGATCGGACTGAGGGCGCGAACCCGCTCACCGCCAGCATCGACCACCGATTGCAAATGCGCCACCGAGTCACCTACATTCGAGCCGATCGAAAGCACCGCGGTGCTCATCTCGCAGCGCCCCGAACGACGATCGCCACGTCTTCGAAGGTCAAAGGTATCGGCGCCGCTGGTTTGTGAACGGTGATCTCGGCGCGCTCGACGCGCTCAAAACCCAAGGCGACATCGAGCAGTCGGGATGCCAAGGTTTCGATCAAGTCATACGGTCCCCCGCGCACTTGCGCAGCGAGCTGCTCGGCCAGTTCGCCGTAGTTCACAGTCAGCGCCAGGTCATCCCGGGCGGCGGCCTCAGTGATGTCGACCTCGAGGACACAGTCAATAATGAAATCCTGACCGTCTCGCTTCTCGTGCTCAAAGACACCGTGATAACCGCGCACAGTCAGTCCGGTGAGTCGAATTTCGCTCATTGCTCACCCGTCCATGCTGCGGCGACCTTAACCGCGTCCAGGGTGGCCCGGACCGAGTGCACCCGCACTCCCCAGACCCCTGCTGCGGCGCACAGCGCACTAATCGCTGTTGTGGCGTCTTCTCGTTCAGACGCTGGACGCGGCGTGCTGTCGGCCGCTGCCAGCAGTGAACCTAGAAAGCTCTTGCGCGAGGCAGCAACGAGAACGGGCAGTCCGGCGTCCATCAAGCTAGTCAGATTGCGCAATAGCGTCCAATTGTGCTGCGCAGTTTTGGCGAAGCCCAGCCCTGGATCAATCACAATCTGATCGTGCAGTACCCCCGCCGCGAGCGCGGCATCAACCCGATCAAGAAGCTCGTCACGCACATCTGTCACCACATCTGCGTAGTGCGCGAAATCTTTCATTACCGCAGAATGCGCGCGCCAGTGCATCAGAATGATCGGGCTACCGGTCTGCGCAGCGACGCTGTACATCTGGCGGTCAGCCAGCCCACCGGATACGTCGTTGATCCCTCTACAGCCCGCCTTCAGCGCAGCGCGCGCCACCTCAGCGCGCATGGTATCGATCGTGGTCGCGATCCCCTGCTGCGCAAGAGCTTTGATCACTGGCACGACCCTGGCGATTTCTGAATCCGAATCGACACGCTCCGCACCTGGTCGGGTCGATTCACCACCTACATCGATCAGGTCGGCACCCTCAGCATGTAGCTGTTCCCCGTGCGCGATCGCAGCACGAGTATCGAGATATCGGCCGCCATCAGAAAACGAGTCAGGGGTGACATTCACAACTCCCATCACCACGGTGCGCCCGAGAGGAGGTCCACCAGGAAGTGTTAGCGCTGCAGCCGCCATTGCTACGTACCGAAGATCAGGCTCATCGCCTCAGCGCGGGTGGTCTGATCACGTTGAAAGCTACCGCGCACTGCTGAGGTGACAGTCCGCGCCCCAGGCTTACGGACGCCGCGCATCACCATGCACAAATGCTCAGCTTCGACCACCACAATTGCACCGGACGGCTGGAGCTCCTCGACAAGAGCATCCGCAACCTGACCGGTGAGTCGTTCCTGAACCTGAGGCCGCTTGGCGAAACCATCAACCAAACGAGCGAGCTTCGAGAGCCCCGTGATCCGGCCATCCTCGCCAGGGACATAACCGACATGCGCGACCCCGTGAAAAGGGACAAGATGATGCTCGCAGGTGGAATAAAGCTCGATATCGCGCACCAGCACCATTTCGCGGTAATCCTCGTGGAAGATCTTGCGAAGGTGCTCTCGCGGGTCGGAGTACAGACCGGTGAAAGTTTCCCGGTACATCCTGGCTACCCGATCGGGCGTCTGCTGAAGGCCCTCTCGGTCAGGGTCTTCACCCACCGCAATCAACAGCTCCCGAACAGCGGCGACAGCGCGGTCATGATCAAAGTACGGTGCGTCGCTCATCGGGAACCCGGTTCGTTGCGGACCGCTGGAAACTCGACTGGGTGATCTTGCTCAGAGCTATGAGCCGGGTGGTAGCGGCCACCCTGCCAGCTACCGTTGCTGGGATCGCTGCCAATAGCCGAATCGCTACCGCTATCACCGGAACCGGGTGAAGGATGCGGCACGCCCCGCTCACGTTCGCTCTTACGCGCAGCCTCAACCTCTGACGGGGTTAACACCGGCGGTTTTTGGGATGGCAATCTGCGCCCGGAAGATCCTTCGTATGGCGACATTGGTGACCGCTTAGGGACACTGGCACAGATTCTATTCATATCAGCAGCGCTGAGCGTCTCTTTCTCCATCAACTCCAGCACCAACCGATCGAGTACATCGCGGTGGGTCGTGAGAATCTCGTACGCTTCATCGTGCGCGATTTCGATCAGCTCGCGGATCTCCGAATCTATTATTGCGGCAACATCCTGGGAGTAATCCGGCGAGCCGCCCATATCGCGCCCGAGGAATGGCTCGGAATCGTTCGTACCGTACTTGACCGCACCAAGCTTGCTACTCATGCCGTACTCGGTCACCATCGACTTCGCGACTTCGGTGGCTTTTTCGATGTCATTGCTCGCGCCCGTCGTGGGGTCGTGATAGATCAGTTCCTCAGCAGCACGTCCACCGAGCATGTAGGCAAGACTGTCAATCAACTCTGAACGGGTCTGGCTGTACTTGTCCTCAGTCGGCAAAATAAGGGTATGGCCAAGGGACCGACCGCGCGGCAAAATGGTGAGCTTGTGCACCGGCGCCGAGTGCGGCAATGCCTGCGCGACCAACGCATGGCCTGACTCGTGATAAGCGGTCATCTTCTTTTCCGTGTCGCCCATTGCACGGCCCTTGCGCTCAGGTCCGGCAATCACGCGGTCAATCGCTTCTTCAAGTTCAACGTCACTGATCGAGGTTCCACCGTGGCGGGCGGTCAGCAACGCTGACTCATTGATGACATTGGCTAGATCAGCACCGGTAAAGCCGGGCGTCCGGCGAGCGATGGTGTCAAGATCGACCCCGGGCGCGAACGGCTTACCCTTGGCATGCACCCGCAAAATAGCCTTGCGGCCTTCCATATCTGGCCGATCGACGGCAATCTGCCGGTCAAATCGACCCGGCCGAAGAAGCGCCGGATCCAGAATGTCGGGCCGGTTAGTCGCCGCAATCATGATCACGCCGCCCTTGACGTCAAAGCCGTCCATCTCGACCAGCATCTGGTTGAGGGTTTGCTCGCGCTCATCGTGGCCGCCGCCCATGCCAGCGCCGCGGTGCCGACCGACTGCATCGATTTCATCGATGAAAATGATGGCCGGCGAATTTGCCTTGGCCTGTTCGAAAAGATCCCGCACTCGAGAGGCGCCAACGCCGACAAACATTTCGACGAAGTCCGAACCCGAGATCGCGTAGAACGGCACGCCCGCTTCACCGGCAACCGCTCGCGCTAATAGGGTTTTACCGGTTCCCGGCGGACCAAATAGCAGTACGCCTTTGGGAATTTTAGCGCCGATCGCCTGAAACTTTGCGGGGTTTTCCAAGAAGTCCTTGATTTCGATGAGTTCTTCTAGCGCCTCGTCGGCTCCGGCGACATCGCTAAAGGTCGTCTTGGGCATGTCCTTGGTGACGAGCTTGGCCTTGCTTTTGCCGAATTGCATCACGCCGCGGCCACCGCCCTGCATGGACGAGATCAGCAAGAAGCCAATTCCGAAGAGGAACAGGATCGGCAAAATATTCAACAGCACGCTAAAGAGCACGTTGTCTTGGGTGACCTTGGTGTCGAAGCCTTCGCCAGCCTTGGCGTTGGTTTGGCCACCCGCGGCAGCGTTGACCTCGTTGAATATCTCTGGGCCGGCAGTTGCTGGATACGAGGTGGTCAGCTTGTTGACTGTCGTCTTGCCATCGCCGGTCGGATCGACCTTGTTCTTGAGCGTCACCTCAAGGGTCTGCTCTTTGTCCTTGATGGTGGCTGATTTGACATTGCCATCTTTGAGCTGGGCGAGCACTACGGAGGTCTTTGCCGTCGTGAAGCCATTTGACCCGGTCAGGATCGAGGGCAGGATGAGTGCGACGATCGCGGCAATGACGATGTAGAACCACGGCGTCTTCAAGAAGCGCTTAGTTTTCATGCGTGAGCGGGTCCCAAGGACCCGAACCTCCTGCTCTGGGTGACAACACAGCAGACCTCACGCGCACGCGCAGGCCTGAAGCGACTTACGATACCCGCCGCAGCGCCCACCTGTGCGGTTAATGCTGCTCACTGGTGCCAAGCGACACTGTTGGGTATCGGTGAGTCGAACGAGGCGACCGAACGCTTGGTTCCCGAGTTGGGTTGCCGCGCGACTTCGGTCGAGCTGTGGCGCGGCTAGGCACCAATGCCATCGATGATGCCATTTAGCGTCCTAGATGGCCGCATTACGTCCGTAGTTTTACGCTCATCTGGGCGGAAATAGCCGCCAATATCGGCCGGCGCACCCTGCACTGCGAGTAGCTCAGCGATGATCGTCTCTTCGTTTCTAACCAACTGCTCGGCGATTGGCTTGAAAGCATCGGCCAGTTGTGCATCGGTGCTTTGAGCTGCCAGCTCCTGCGCCCAGTACCGTGCCAGCCAGTAATGACTCCCGCGGTTATCGAGCTGGCCGGTTTTGCGGCCCGGTGACTTGTTCTCGTCCAAAAAGATTCCCGTCGCACGATCCAGGGTGTCCGCGAGGACCTGCGCGCGCGGATTGTTCGTCGATTGGGCGAGGTGCTCAAAACTAGAAGCCAGTGCCAGGAACTCGCCCAGCGAATCCCACCGCAGGTGGTTCTCAGCGACAAGTTGCTGCATATGTTTGGGTGCCGAGCCACCGGCACCGGTCTCGAAAAGGCCACCGCCAGCGATCAACGGCACGATCGAAAGCATCTTGGCGCTGGTCCCCAACTCGAGGATCGGGAACAAATCGGTGAGGTAGTCACGCAGCACGTTGCCAGTGACCGAGATGGTGTCTTCGCCTCGGCGAATCCGCTCGATCGAGTACGCAGTCGCATCCTTCGGCGACATGATCTCGATCTGCAAACCGTCGGTGTCATGCTCGGGCAGATATTCGTTGACCTTGGCGATCAGATTCGCATCGTGTGCGCGTTCAGTGTCGAGCCAAAAGACTGCTGGCGTATCTGACAGTCGCGCACGGCTGACTGCCAGCTTGATCCAGTCGCGGATCGGGATGTCTTTTGTTTGGCAGGCACGCCAGATATCCCCGGCCTGCACGTCGTGCTCGATCAACACATCACCGGCGCTATTAATGACTTGCACGGTGCCAGCCTCAGCGATCAAGAAGGTCTTATCGTGGCTGCCGTATTCCTCGGCGGCTTGGGCCATCAGCCCGACGTTGGGTACCGAACCCATCGTTGTCGGGTCATATGCACCGTGGGCTTTGCAGTCCTCGATGACCGCTTGATAAATGTCGGCATAGCTGGAGTCGGGGATGACAGCGAGAGTGTCGGCTTCGTTGCCGTCCGGGCCCCACATATGGCCCGACGTGCGGATCATGGCCGGCATGGAAGCATCGACGATGACATCGCTGGGCACGTGCAGATTGGTGATGCCCTTGTCAGAGTCCACCATGGCCAGCGGTGCGCCCTCGGCGAAGCCGCGCTCGATAGCTGCCTGCGCACCGTCGCGGACCTCTTGAGATAGTGCGGCCAAGCCATTGATGATCGAGCCAAGTCCGTCATCAGGGCTGAGCCCGGCTGCCGCTAATTGCTGGCCGTACGTCTGGAAAAGCTCGGGAAAGTAGACGCGTACGACATGGCCGAAGATGATCGGGTCCGAGACCTTCATCATGGTGGCCTTCAGGTGCACCGAGAACAGCACACCAGCTTCCTTCGCGCGGCCAATTTGCGCGCGAAGGAATTCATCGAGCGCGGCTGCGGACATGTAGGTGCCATCGACGACTTCACCAGCGAGGACCGGAATCGACTCTTTGAGTACGGTGGTGCCGCTTTGGCCAACGAGCTGAATTTTCAGCGTGTCATCAGCATTGAGAACGACAGACTTCTCATTAGCGAAGAAGTCGCCGCTGTCCATATGGGCGACCTCGGTCTTGGACTGCGAACTCCACGCACCCATCGAATGCGGGTGTGAGCGCGCGTAGTTCTTTACCGACGCTGGCGCACGTCGATCGGAGTTGCCTTCGCGCAGGACCGGGTTGACGGCTGATCCTTTGACCTTGTCATAGCGGGCCTTCGCGTCTTTCTGGGCGTCACTGGTCGCCTCATCTGGATAGGGCGGCAAGTCGTAGCCCTGCGCCTGCAACTCGGCAATTACGGCCTTGAGCTGCGGCACTGAGGCAGAGATATTGGGCAGTTTGATGATGTTAGCCTCGGGCGTTTTGGCCAGCGCACCTAGCTCGGCAAGCGAGTCCGGTACCCGCTGCGCGGCTGGCAGGACGTCACCGAAGGCAGAAATGATCCGGGCTGATAGCGAAATATCACGAATCTCGACAATGACGTCTGCTTGTGATGCGTAGGCACTGATGACCGGCAGGAATGAATGCGTCGCCAACATCGGCGCCTCGTCGGTGTGGGTATAAATGATCCGGGATGACGTTCTGTCGGCCATCTGATTCCTCTCCTCGATCCACTCGGGATCTATCTGCATCAAACATACCGATGCAGATTTAAGGGTGCGGCGGTGGCTGCCTGGAGCTAGGCCTCGATCTCGCCAGCGATCGATCGCTCGATCGCCGCCGTGCTCGCTGAGGGCAGCACCAGGAGTCCCTCTAGTTCTGCGCGAGCGCGGGCATATGCGTTCTGCCGCTCGGGCGGCGCTGCTGATTCATTGCTGGCGAGCTTGATCATCCGTTGCGCGCGTTGGAGACGATCTTGTTCGGCTTCGGAGTACGCGCTGAGCTTGCGACGCTGCGCCTCGGCCTCTGCCACGTCGAACGCGGTGGCGTAATCATGCACCGCGTCGCGATAATCCTTCTGCGTTTCACTGTCCAGCGATGCGCTCTCGTCGGCGGGACGAAGGAAATCGGCCTGCCGTTTGGCCTTATGGAAGGCGACCGTCAGCGGTTCACGCATGTCTGTCATCAAGGGGGTTTCAAGCAGTTTCACCAGGTCGATCTCATAGCTGAGCCAGCGAGCATCGGTCTGATTGTGCTCATCGATAATTTTGGTCAGGGCGCGCCGTTGGGCTTGCAGGTCTGCCTTTCGTCCCGCTGATCCTTGGACCGCCGCGAGCCTGACTTGCTGCTTTAGCCGGTATCGCTCTTGTCGGCGCGTAGCTCGTCGCTCATTCGCGGCCCCAATCGACTTCAGACCAGCCGTAATCGAGCCGGCAAAGATGAAGATGACCCACCAGTAATGAAATAAATACTGAAGGAAAGTTTGCATCACTGGTCACAGTTTTTCTCAGGAGTAAACCTCGGGTTTGAGCGTTCCGATGTAGGGCATGTCGCGGTACCGCTCGGCGTAATCAAGGCCGTAACCGACGACGAATTCGTTGGCGATGTCATAGCCGACGTACTTCACCTCAACTTGTACTTTTAATGCATCGGGCTTACGCAGCAGGGCGACGACTTCAATCGATGCTGGTTCGCGGGAGCCGAGATTTTTCAGCAGCCAAGACAACGTTAACCCTGAATCGATAATGTCTTCCACCACGAGCACATGCTGGCCGGTGATATCGCGATCGAGGTCCTTCAATATTCGCACGATCCCACTCGACGAGGTGGAATTGCCGTACGAGGAGACAGCCATGAATTCCAACTGGGTGGGCATCGGCAATGCACGGGCGAGGTCAGACATGAACATCACCGCACCTTTTAGGATGCAAACCAGCAGTACCGCCTTGCCGACGTAGTCCTTGGCGATCGCCGCGGCGAGTTCGTCTATTTTTGCGGTGATCTCCTCTTTGGAGATCAGTACTTTTTCGATCTCGCCTTCGTACACCCGGGCACCTTTCGTCCTCACTTGCGCGTTAACAGGATCGTCTCACGAACACGTTCGATCGTTGCTCCGCCCGGCAGATAGACCGGACCCTGTCCGTGATAGTGCATGATCAGAGCCTCGACCGCAGTAAGATGCGCCGAAGTGAGATTGCTGCGGCAATGATTTCGTTCTAGCCATAGTTTGATCAGGCGGGTGCGCATCCCTCTCGGGAACTGCGCCAAGATCGGGCCGTCCAAACCGTCGTTGGTGCTGATTTGCATCAACGCAGCCCGAAGCTGGTCGGCATTTAGTGCCAATGCCACCTCGTCTTGCTGCAGCATCGTCGCGGTTCGGCCAAGAGCCGCGACGACACCGCCTCCGAGGATTTCTTCCAGTAGCGGCAACACTTCGTTGCGCATCCTGACCCGGGTGAACCGCGGATCGTCGTTGTGCGGGTCGTCCCATACAGCAATCCCCTGCGCTAAGCAGGCCGCGCGCGTCTGCCCTCGGCGAATGCCCAGCAGTGGACGGCCACGCTCACCATCAAGGGGGGCCATCCCCATGATTGATTTCGGACCAGAGCCTCGGCCAAGTCCCATCAACACCGACTCGGCCTGATCGTCGAGAGTGTGACCAAGCAAATATGTGGCGCCGCCGCAGTGATCGTCGAGCGCAGCATAACGCGCAGTTCGCGCTTCTGACTCAATATTTGAGCTGCCAGCTACCGTGACAGGAGCGACCTGCGCCGTTGCACAATTCATCGAAAGCGCCCGCTCGGTCAGCTGTTGAGCACGCTCGGTAGACCCTTCCTGCAGTTGATGGTCGACCGTGACAGCGTGGACTTGGAGCGCACCAGCACGACCGTGAAAAAGCAGTGCAGCGAGTAACGACATCGAGTCGGCGCCACCAGAGATGGCCACCCATACGTTCGCGTTGTAATCGCCGTATGAGTTGAGCCAATCGCGGACCGCGGTCCGAATCGCGGCAACATCCGGATGTGGCTGGCTCATCAGGTTGCGG
>JBDTCL010000181.1:0-19605 GCA_039923595.1 Antricoccus sp.
CGCTGATGCCTGGGTCTACAAGCAGGTCGGGTACTCGGTGGCCGACATTGTTGCCAAGGCCGTGTATGCGTTGATCATCTTCAGCGTCGCAAAGATGAAGTCCTACGAGGACAGCCCGGAATTCGCCGCCTTGGAGCGCTCGCATGACGACGCGGTGAAGGTCGGCAAGTAAGGTCCGATCCGTAGCCCCCCATACATGAGGGCTCACGCAAGAGCGCGTCCTCCCCCAGTTCGGGGTTGGGCGCGCTTTGCGTTGCCCTCGACCATGTCACTCACTGTGGCTGCGGGCGCATGAACTTTGAAAACCCGCTTTGCTTTACTTCGCCAAGGTGGTGGAAGAGCACGGTGTCGGGTCCAGATACCCCGCACGAATCATGTTCGGCTCTAATCTGGCAGCGATAGTAAGAACGCCAACGCGGGTGGCACCCCCACTTGGGCCAAGATTGCTTTCACATCTGCAGCCAGAGCGAAAAACTCCGTGGTAACGGTCGCCGCGATATGCGGGCCCAGACTGAGATTACCCAGTTCCCCGCGAAGCTGATTTTGCCAATATCGCACCGCGAAGAAGGTCGGCACCACCGTAAAAATGGTTCGTAGTGCGGCCGGGGGCACTCGAATGCCGGCCGTTGATAGGGCGCCAGGTTCGCACGGCTCATGGCCTACAACGATGCTGTTCGATGCTGCACTTGGACGCATAAGGTGGTCGGCGTGATACACCACGTTACTGCGGCTTCCTCGTCCACCAGCGCGCTGATCGACGCCCACGAAACAATCCGGGTCTCGCTTAAGATCGCGATCATTATTCTTGTGGCGCTCCTTGTGCGTTACCTGCTCCACCGCGCTATTCGTAAACTAACCCGACGCACGATCGACGGCAAGATGGCGGTCATGCTCAAGCCGCTTCGCGGTCGGGCAAGACGCGTGGTGCAAGCTGCCACCGGCGTGGCAAGTGAGCGACGCAAGCAACGCGCCCAGACAGTTAATTCAGTACTCCAAAATGCTGCCTCAATCGCGATCTTTACCGTCGCACTTCTGATGATCTTCGGCTCGCTAGGAATCCAGTTAGCGCCGGTGATTGCCAGCGCGGGCATCGTTGGGGTCGCCTTAGGATTCGGCGCCCAGAATATGGTCAAGGATTTCCTCAATGGGATATTCATGATTCTGGAGGATCAATACGGCATCGGTGATGTGGTTGACCTCGGTGCGGCAACCGGCACGATCGAGGCTGTGGGACTGAGAACCACCCGACTGCGTGATGTCGAGGGCGTCGTTTGGTATGTCCGCAACGGCGAAGTTGTGCGCGTAGGGAACAAATCTCAAGGAACGGCCAATGTCGTTGTTGACATGCCGGTGGCGCACGGCACTGATTTGCAGCACGCACAACAGCTGATGCGCGAGGTTCTTACTCAACTGACGGCCGAGACTGATCCTGAGGAAACGTATCTCGATGATCCGCAGGTCTTAGGTGTGGAATCAGTAACCCCGATCGCGATCACGCTACGCGCGACCCTCACGACGGCGCCTGCTGCCAGGTGGCAAGTTGCCCGCGAGGTGCGCCAACGGTTCAGCAGCGCTTTTAATGAGGCTGGGATCAACTCGCCCACTGCGGTCATTTCAGCAGCCAGCGTGAATCCGACGCAACCGGACCCCACCAAATCCGAGCAGTAGAATGAAACGGATATGACTGATCCAAAGACCCGCCGCGACGGCTCGTTTTATGACGAGATCGGCGGCACCGCGACCTTTCATCAACTTGTCGAAAAATTCTACGAAGGTGTCGCGACCGACGACGTGTTGCGGCCGCTATATCCAGAACAAGATCTCGGGCCTGCTCATGTGCGATTGCAAATGTTCCTTGAGCAGTACTGGGGCGGCCCGGGCACCTACTCTCAGTTGCGCGGCCATCCGAGACTTCGGATGCGGCATGTGCCATTTCGAATCGGTGAGCTTGAGCGGGATCGTTGGCTTGCGCATATGCGTGAGGCCCTCGATTCGATCGATATCACCGAGGCGCAACGCGACACCATGTGGTCATATCTAGTGATGGCCGCCAACAGCTTGATCAACGCGCCCGACCCCACTTGACTCGGGGCTAATCGGCGACCCCTCGATCACGGACCCGTCACGGTTCGATGCAAGCATGGTTACGCACCTCCCACTTCGGGTGAGCGTAGACCACACTGGTAGCTGATGATTCGATTGCTGCGCAGGGTGCGCTTAAGAACCCCCGAGCCGTCGGCAGCGATCAGCCAGCCGACGATTTGGCGGATCCAATTTGGGCTTTTGGCTGCCCTCGTGATACTGCTTTTCATCCCGTGGTCCAGTTCGCACGCAGGACCAACCGCTGATCTGCGCCCAGAATTGCTGTGGTCAAGCATTCTCACTGTCGTCCTCGGAGCACTCGGACTGGCCATCAACGAGAGATGGACAACGTTCATCGCCGCCTTGCCGACCTTGGGAGCGCTCACCGACATTGGTCCGGTGTTTATGCCCGAGAGCGGCAGCTATCCCTTCGTCGTCAAGCTCGCCGCATCGTTGGTGTGCGTGATCGGTATTTTATGGGTCGTCCGAGCGTTGCGATATCCATCGACTGCACAATCGACCAGGTGGGCCGTCGCGCCCGTTGCTGTGGCGTTGACTATTGCGACGCTGTGGTTGCCGTGGGTTGTCGTCTCTGGAATCGGTACTGACTCTGGTCAGATGACCGCGTTCACCCTGTTATTCGGATCATCGTCGCATGTCAGCGCCTCAATAACGGTCGCTCGTATCACCGTCTTGATCGTCATGGTGGTCGGCGCCGGTGGCTCCCTGCTGCCGCTGATCACCCGCAAGGACGCTGGGGCGCGCATCGCGACTGTCAGCGCGCTCGGGTCGAGCATCATGCTCGTGATCCTGGCGGCCTGGCTGGCAGTTCGTGGCGATCAGGTCCAGCAAGCAACTGACCTGCCAGGTCCGCGAGTGGCTTTAGCCGGCCTGGTACTACTTGGACTGATCTGGAAATCGCGTATCGGTAGCGACGTATTGCCCTTGGCCGGTGATCCACTGCCGCAACCTGATGATGCGCAGCCGAGCATCAGCGCTGACGCTCTGGACGGGGCAATCGACTCCTCAGATCCTGATGATGTAGTTGCCGAACGAGTAGCGGCATTACATGAGGGCGAACCTATCGCCGCATCGCCAACGGAGTAACAGCGATTGCGCTGGGCCTAGCGATTGAGCAATGTCAAAACATCAAGCGCGCTGCTGCGCCGGTATACCGCACCATGACGGGTTGCTAAAACCGTCCAGGGCCCGGCGGCCGCGACTCGGATCCTGTCGGCACCATCGGCGGCAAAACCCATCCGAACCAACGCGAGCAAGGTCCGTAATGGAATCTCGATCGAGGGTGAGCCGTCTACGGTGATCACGGTCTGACTGAGCATCGCTTCGCCAGCGTTGTTCGCTTGGGCATCTGTGGCATCCGCTAGCGACATTCCCGCTGCGTTGACCGCGGACACCACGGCAGAGGTGGGGATTTCTTCACGGCCTACCCAGCCGCCACTGGGTGGAATAGTGCTGCGCCACCGATGATCGGCGACCGCTGGCAATTGAACCTCAGGCGAGCTGGCGACCGACTCGTCAGTCAGTTGCGCCAGTTGTGCGGCAGAAACGGCGATATCCTCGATATCGATGAGCCGTCCAGCGAACTCCCGGCGCACGAGCGTTCCTAAGATGATCGCCCAGACGATAGTGCTGGGCCTGGTCGGATGCTGCTGAAGCCTAATCACTGCATCCGGCGCCAGCCGCAGCACCCGCCGCAAAAAATTCGCCAGATCTGTTCGATCGTTGGCGCTCCCCGGTCCCCAACGCGCGTTAATCAGGCGGCCCTCCGAAGCCTTGGAGGAAGGTCTTCTCACCTGCAGTGAGTCGGCGCGGCCTGCTGGTGGCAAAGTTAATGGGCGCTAACAAAGTCTGGGCTGTTGCCGCGAGCTCAGGCTGCGCGCCTTGGTCATTCCATATCTGATAAGCGGTAGTGTACGAGCCGCTGCGGATTTGATCGGTCCAAAGCAAGATGCGAAGTGGGATCGGCGAATACGGCACCTGGCGGCGATATCTGATGGTGTGCTCGACCACCACCACTCCGCTCAACAGCAACTCGACGCCGGCATTATCGTCTGGACGCGAGTGGAAGGCATGCACGCGCGCTTGTTCGAGATACGTGATGAATGCGGCGTTGTTGCAGTGCCCATACGCATCCATGTCGCCCCACCGCAGTGGAACCTTGGTCTGAAAAACCATCGCTCGCTAACCCTTCTGGTGCAGCGCTGCCGCGTCATCTTCGCTGAGGTGATACCGCAAGCACCATTCACGTTCTGCATCGTTAAACGGCGCTGGAGAATTGGCGCGGTAGTCGAAGCAAACCAACGTACTAGCCATATCGGCCAACCAATCGTCGGTAGCTAGATCCCGCACGATCTGTCGAAGCGCGACCGAGCTAGTACCCAGCCGGACCACATAGGTATCGATCGCGATCATCGGCGTCGTAGCCACATGGACCTGCGCCAAATAGTCGCAACTTTGCCGCGCCAAGATTGCACCATTGCCGGCGCCCGCAGTGCCGAGGTCATGACGCATCACCGCAAGCCACTTTAATCTCGCATCTTCGCTATAGGTCATAAATCGCGCATTGTTGACGTGACCGTTGCGATCCTCATCTGACCAGCGCAACTGCATCTCAATGGTGTACGGCTGCACCGCTTAGCCTCGGGTGAGCTTGCGATAAGTCGCGCGACCCGGACGCGCGGCCTCGGCACCGAGCCGGTCGATCTTGTTCTTCTCGTACGACTCGAAGTTGCCCTCGAACCAGTACCACTGCGAGTCACCCTCATAGGCCAGGATATGCGTGGCAATTCGGTCGAGGAACCACCGGTCGTGGGAGGTCACCAGGACGCAACCGGGAAATTCTAGGAGCGCATTCTCCAGGCTCGACAGGGTCTCCACGTCAAGATCGTTCGTGGGTTCGTCGAGCAGAATCAGATTACCGCCCTGCTTGAGGGTGAGTGCGAGATTGAGTCGGTTCCGTTCACCACCAGAGAGCACGCCGGCTCGCTTCTGCTGGTCTGGACCCTTGAATCCGAAGGCGCCGATGTAGGCACGCGACGGCATTTCGACATTACCGACCTTCATGAAATCCAGTCCGTCAGAAACCGTCTCCCACACTGTTTTCGTGCTGTCGATACCCGAACGGTCCTGATCGACATAGGACAGTTTGACTGTCTCGCCCAGCCTTAGCGTGCCCGAATCAGACTGTTCTTGTCCGACGATCATCTTGAAAAGTGTCGTCTTGCCCGTTCCGTTGGGCCCGATGACGCCCACAATGCCGTTTCGGGGCATCGAAAAGGACAACTCATCAATGAGTATTTTGTCGTCGAAGCCCTTTGTCAGCTTGTCTGATTCCACCACCACTGAGCCAAGGCGCGGGCCAGGCGGGATTTGAATTTCTTCAAAGTCCAGCTTGCGGGTCTTCTCCGCTTCAGCGGCCATCTCGTCATACCGTGCGAGACGCGCTTTGCTCTTAGCCTGACGACCCTTAGCGTTGGAGCGCACCCATTCAAGCTCGTCAGCGAGCCGCTTCTGCCGCTTCGCGTCCTTCTGACCCTCCACCTTCAGCCGGGCAGCCTTGCGTTCGAGGTACGTAGAGTAGTTGCCTTCGTACGGGTGCGCGCGGCCCCGGTCCAGCTCAAGAATCCACTGTGCGACATGGTCTAGGAAATACCTATCGTGGGTGACTGCCACAACGGTGCCAGCATATTTGTCGAGATGCTGCTCAAGCCACAGCACCGACTCCGCATCCAGATGGTTCGTTGGCTCGTCGAGCAGAAGCAAATCGGGAGCTTCCAGCAGTAGCTTGCATAGCGCCACGCGGCGCTTCTCGCCACCGGACAATAGCGACACGTCAGCATCACCGGGCGGACAACGCAGCGCCTCCATCGCTTGTTCGATGGTGGAGTCCAGCTCCCACGCGTTAGCGTGATCGATCTTCTCCATCAGCGTGCCCTGCTCGCTCATCAGAGCGTCGAGGTCTGCATCCGGGTCAGCCATCTGGGCCGATACTTCTTCGAACCGCACCAATAGCGCACGGATCTGCGCAACTGCTTCCTCCACATTGCCACGCACATCCAACTCCTCGTTCAGGAGTGGTTCTTGCATCAGGATGCCGACTGAGTACCCCGGGCTGAGCGTCGCCTCACCGTTTGATGGGGTGTCGAGTCCGGCCATGATCTTCAGCACGCTGGACTTGCCGGCGCCATTAGGGCCAACAACGCCGATCTTGGCCCCGGGCAGGAACGCCAAGGTGACGTCATCGAGGATGACCTTGTCGCCGTGCGCCTTGCGCGCCTTATGCATGCTGTAGATGTACTGCGCCACTCTAAAGCCCTTCTAAGCGAACGATGGGGATCTGCGGCACTTCGGCGCGCAAACAACTCCCTATTGTTGCAGTACCTGATAACGGCGCAACCGACAACCCATCCGCGCACGCAGCGCAACGAAGCTGAGCCGATTGGTCAATTACGCCCCGACGGGCCATTTGGTACGTATCATTTGGTCGGTGAGCAGCAGCGAGGTCAACGACATGTCGACTGTTGCGCACACTTCGTCCGGTCGTCGCTTGTGGTCTGCGAATGTACTGATCCCAGTCGCCACCATTACCTCGAACGTGCTCAGTTATGGGCTGTTTCTGGCCGCTGCGCGGGTCTTGGATCGCGCGGTCTACGGCGAAACTCTTGCCTTGCTCAACCTCGTATTGATCGCGACGATTCCGATGTTCGCAATCCAGACGGTCGTGGCCCGGCTGACCGCCACCCGCAGCGTGCCAGAACGCACCGCCGGAATCAGTGTCCTGGTTGGTGTCGGTGGAGCGCTGGTGATGTTCGCAGTCGCGCCGCTGGTCGTTTCGTTCCTTTATCTACCTTCTTACTGGGGCATGATCGGTGCGGCGATGTGCGTGCCGCCGCTCGCCGTTCTCGGCCTAGCGCAAGGAGCCGCGCAAGGACGCCATCACTGGCAGTGGCTCTGCGGCGCGTTGACACTGATGGGCATCGGTCGGGTGCTCGGCGGTGTCCTAGGGCTGTTTCTGACCCACAGCTCAGGCGGCACGCTGATCGGTACCGCAATCGGGCTATGGATTGCGGCGGTGATCGTGTGGCGACCAGCGGTGCGGTTGACCTATCTGAGCGTTCCACAGCGCGGCATTTCGATCGCGAGCTTACTACGCGAAATCGCGCATGCCGCTCACGCACACGGCGCATTCTTATTTCTCAGCAGCCTGGATCTTGTCCTCGCTCGGCATATCCTCAGCCCTGCAGATGCGGGTCTTTATGCCGCGGGCGCAGTGATCTTCAAAGCGGCCCTCTGGTTACCGCAGCCGGTGAGCATCATGCTTTTCGCTGATCTTTCCTTAGTGCCGCGCCATCGTGCCGCGGTTCGCCGAGGTCTGCTTATTGTCGGGCTTCTGGTTGCCGCGACAATTGCTGGCTGCCTCGTCCTGGGCCGCATCGTCGCAATCGTGGTCGGCGGTGCTAGTTACGGCGACTTAGCTTCTGAAGCCTGGCTTTTCGCCGTCGCTGGGGGCGCGTTAGCCCTGATTCAATTCGCAATATTCTCGGGCTTGGCCATGTTGCGCAGGCGCCGATTGACCTATATCTGGATGTGCGTCGTCGCCGAGGTCGTGGCGATGCTGATGTTGGGCGAGGGCGCCACGCCACGCCAGTTCATCAGCATCGTAGCGATCTTGTGCGCGCTCACCTCGGTCTTTGCCATGATTGCAGCGCTTAAATACGACCCGATCAAGACGCCACCGAAAACAGTCCCGGCCGCGCAGGTGGACGGCGCGAAGCACCTTAGTTCTTGAGTTTTTAAGGTAGGCCGCAGGAGCAGTACGAACGACTAGAGAAGCCAGTCGCACCGGGGACCCACACAAACTAGCTAGGCACTTCGATCGGTCACGCTAGGAGGCAGGGAGCAGCACAACTGAACCATTGTGGCCGCCGAATGCGAACGAATTACTGATCGTCGGTCCCGGCTCCCAGTCGCGCCATTCGCGCACGATATCGACCTTAATAGTCGGATCAACGTGCGTCGTGTGCATGGTCGGCGGGATCTTCTTGTGTTGCATCGATAGCGCCACGGCGATTGCTTCTATGGCACCAGCGGCGCCGAGTGAGTGCCCGGTAACGCCTTTGATTGAGGTCATAGCCGGACCCGGATCGGTGCCAAATAAGGTGGCCACCGCAGCGCTCTCTGCTGCGTCATTGAGCGGCGTTGACGTGCCGTGAGCATTGACGTGCACAATCTGCGCAGCCTCAAGACCGGCATCTTCAATAGCGGCCCGCATGCAAGCGATCGCACCCGCGCCGTCCGGATCAGGCGCGGTGATGTGGTGGGCATCGGCGGTCGAGCCGGAACCAGCTACCTCAGCGTAGATCATCGCACCGCGGGCCTTCGCGGCTTCATATTCCTCGAGAACAAGCACACCGCCAGCCTCCGCAGAGCAAAAGCCATCACGATCGATGTCAAATGGCCGAGAGATCCCGCAAGTTGACAATGCTTTCATATTGGCAAAGCCGCCGTTCATCACGCCAGTTTGGCACGCGTCGCTGCCACCAGCGAGCACCACGTCGCAGCGGCCTGAGCTCACGAGGCGAGCAGCATTACCAATCGCGTGGGTGCCGGACGCGCAGGCGGTGGTGATCGTCTCCACCGGACCACGAAAACCTAACCGCATTGAAATCGCGGCAGCGCCCGCGTTCGGCATCACCATCGGCACGCATAATGGCGAAACGCCACGCTCGCCCTTGTTGAACAGTGCCCGCGAGTTAGCTTCCCAGGAGTACGCGCCCCCGATACCGGTTCCCATGATGATGCCGCTGCGCCATTCGTTGTACGGCGACCCGTGGGCGCCGAACGCATCCTCGGCGGCCATTTTCGCGGCGGCGAATGCGAATTGAGCGAATCGGTCCATTCGTCGGGCCTCAACATGACGCAAACCGTAGTCGGCAGGGTCGAAATCGGTCACCGCGCGAATCACACTCGGTTCGGCCGGCTCTCCGAGGCTGCGCCAAAACGCCTCCAGCCCGGTGCCGCTGGGGGCAATCACGCCGAGTCCGGTGATCACTACGCGTCTTTCTCCACGAGATTCTCGCACGAGAACTACTCCCCTGCCTTGGTCAGGACAAGCTGCTCCAGATCCCCATACGTTGAGACCTCAGCTAACTCCTCGTCGCTAATGTCTATCCGGTACTTCTGCTCGAGTTGAATCGACAATTCGATCGCGGTGAGTGAGTCGACGCCAAGATCCTCGGTGAGAAGCGCGTAGTGGGTCAACCTAGAGCTGTCAATTTGCAAATATTCAGCAACATCCGACTTGACTTGGTCAGCGGTGATTGACGACATGACTGCCCTTCTTAGACCTTCGGTAATGGCGCGCGCACTCACTATCTTGGCCTATGGCTGCCGCTAAAAGCCAACCTGGTCACTCGGGAGCGGCCCAGTGTCGGTGCTAGCGCGCGTTCGGGCCTCCGCTAAAGTGCGCTGCTCGTCACGATCGCGCTTCGCTTGACCCTTCGTCTGCCCACGCAGCGCGGTGATTACGGTCGCCAGAGCCATCAGCAAGATAGCTGCCGACCATGCCAACAGGGCCGGAAAATCCATGATCCACGACACCACAACCAGCGCCGCGATCATAACCACGATCGCGTAGGCAAGGACGACAAAGGTTCCACGCGTACGCATGATTTCATGGTACTGCGAGCGCACCGGCGACGTGGCGAGGTTCACTCGGTAGGATGGTCGCGCTCCAGGCGCCCGTAGCTCAGCGGATAGAGCAACCGCCTTCTAAGCGGTTGGTCGTAGGTTCGATCCCTACCGGGCGCGCGTACTCTCAGCGGCACTTATATTCGACGGATTTGAAGGACTCGGCAATGGATCAAAACGTGCTTGGCTCGTGGGAGTTTCCGGAATTTCCGATCGACGCCGATGGCTACGTCGCCTACTGGCTCGCGATCAATGTTCCCGATGTGGTCCTGCGTCAAATTCGGGACGCTTATGCAGCAGACACCGCTGGCGATCCCGCCAACTCAACGCGTCCGGCCGCCTTGTACGAGACCTATGTACGCGGTTTGGCGCGATTAGCCCAAATGACCCACTATCTCGGCAGTCTCAGCGACACTGATCGCGACCAGGTGCTCAACTATGAGCACATCTTCCATAATGGCCAGCGGATCACGGTAATTGCAGCTCGCGACAAGTACCGTCTCGGTCGTCTTCGCAGCGCCTTCATTGACTTAACTCGGCGAGATTCATAGCGACGTAATGACCGCGCCGCAGATTCGCTAAGACGTCGGCGCGGGAATTGTCGCTATCATGTCGCGCACTGCCTGCCGCTGCAAGGCCGCACGCTGCTGCAGGGCGGTGCGCCCTGCAGGCGGGGTCGCCGGTTCAACGAGCCCTGCCGGATCGCTGATCATCACCCCAGTAATTGCGACCCTGAGATGGGTCGCTGAGGACGCCGACACCCAGAGTCTGTCCTGCGGGTCAAGACCGACAATCGCTCCCGCTGTCGCGGTGATCGCAAATGGTTTGCCGTTCGCGCAAATCGCCGCAGGCAAGACGGTATAGGTCAAAACACTGGTCCCCGTCGCGGCCGTATCACCGTCGTGTGCGTCGATCGTGCCGCTGGCATCGCCGCCAGATGCGGTCACGCTCATGCAGACCGCCGCAGTCCCCGGCAACTTAGTGGTGTCGATGATTGCGCTCAGGGCAATCGAGATCGGCACCGATGGGCTCAGCCGCCCGGCAGCGTCGAAGGAACCTTGCTTATATCCGGCGCGCGCATCCGCAGACAGCGCGGTGGAATCAAAGATCACCGATTGAGCAGGCTCGATGCGCTGGAAGTAATTGGAGAAGGCAGCTGAGTGAATCTGCACAGGCGTAATCTGCGCCGGATCAATATCGGCGCCGAGGAATGCCATTCCGCCGGCGATGCCGAGCTCACCGATCCGCAGTGCAGCGATATCAGGGACCTGCGGTCGATTGCCTGACGGGACAGGCCCCACGAGTTGCACTTGCGGGGCGACAATGTCGACGGCGTTGGCAGCCGGGCCTGAACGAGTGCTGGAGTTTTCGATTCGGAATGTTGCATTACTACCGTTGGCGGTAATGGCAGTCTGCGCACTTGCCGCATCGACCGTACCGCCAGCAATAAGGGGGCTGCTTGGTTTCGCCTCGGCGACACCAACCATGGACGGTAACGCGACCGCTCCGGCCGTCAGACCAAGTGCAGTGGCGAACCGGCGAACCGCCACTCGACGATCGATTGCAGTCACGTTTTCCGGCTCAGGCTTGGGGGCGTCGTCTGGGGCCCGGTCAACTGGTTCAGCCACAAGCAAGCCCCCCTCATAGGTAAGGTCGGCGCTCCGCAGAACCGACCACCAGATGGCAATTCGTCGGCGGGTCGCCCACGAATTGACCAAGCATAGTGTAAAGCTCCTATCCTGATCGGTCGAGGTTGTCCCACCGGGAGCGGCAGAATGGGCTTAACGTCGCTTGCGAGCGGTCCCGAACAGGTCGCGAGCAATCGAGCTGGCCGCCGATCTCATGAACTGCTTCACAGTCGAGTTGCCCATGAATTTCTCGAACCCGCTCGGCTCGGATTTGACTCGTCTAGCTGCCGGTTCGCGCGCAGGGGCCGATTGTCGTTGTGCTGAGGCCTGCGTTTGCTGTTGCTTAGCGACTTGTTCTTGTTCAACCTGCGCAGCAGCTTCTTGGGTCCGGCGGCCAAGCTGCTCGTACGCTGAATCTCGATCGATCGGGTCACCGTATTTGCTCATTAATGACGACGAGCGCACGATCTGTCCGTAGCTGGGCGCATCGCACGGTGCCATCGCCGAACGCGGCGCAGGCACCCGGGTCCACGCCACCGGCGTGGGCGCACCCCTGTCACTCATCACCGTCACGACGGCCTCGCCAGTACCTAACTGGGTGAGCACCTGCTCTAAGTCATAATCTGCTGTTTTTGGATAGGTCTTGACGGTCTTGCTCAGCGCGGTCGCATCATCGGGAGTGAATGCACGCAGGGCATGCTGAATGCGGTTGCCAAGTTGCGCAAGCACCTCGTCGGGCAGATCCGTAGGGCGTTGGGTGCAGAAAAAGATCCCGACGCCTTTGGAGCGCACCAGCCGGACCGTCTGCGCCACCGCATCGAGGAAACCCTTCGTGGCGTCCTTGAAAAGCAGATGTGCCTCGTCAAAGAAGAAGACCAACTTCGGTTTGTCCGTATCGCCAACCTCGGGCAAGTCGTGGTAAAGGTCTGCAAGAAGCCACATCAGGAAGGTTGAGAATAATTCGGGCTTGTCTTGCACCTTAGAGAGCTCAACGAGGCTAATGATCCCTTTGCCGTCCGGGGCAGTACGCATCAGATCATGGCTATCGAACTCGGTCTCGCCGAAGAACTGATCCATCCCCCCGGCTTCAAGAGTGGTCAATCCGCGAAGGATCACCCCGGCGGTCGCCTTCGAAACTCCACCGATCGAGTCGAGTTCACTTTTGCCCTCTGTCGAGCTCAAGTACGCGACCACAGCTTTGAGATCCTTTAGATCAAGCAACGGCAGTGCTCGCTGATCGGCCCAGTGAAACACCAGTTGAAGGCACGATTCTTGCGTTTCGTTGAGCCCCATCACTTTTGACAGCAGGACCGGTCCAAAGGAGGTAATCGTCGCGCGCAACGGAATGCCATCGGCTTTGTCGGTGCCGAGGGACAAAAACTCGACCGGATAAGCGGTGGCCTTCCAGTCATCTCCAATCGCCGTGCTGCGTTCGGTGATCTTGTCGTTTGCTACGCCCGCTTGCGCTAATCCCGAAAGGTCAGATTTGATATCCGCGGCAAATACCGGTACACCGGCATCGGATAGTTGCTCGGCGATGACTTGCAAGGTCTTGGTTTTGCCGGTTCCCGTCGCGCCAGCGATCAAACCATGCCGATTCATCATGCCCAGCGGGATTTGAACCTGTGCCGAGGAAAATACGTTGCCGTCATGCATCACCGCCCCTAGTCGAAGTGCTGGGCCACTGACTTGATAGCCAGCAGCGATCCGGGTTGGCGCCTCGTCAGTGGAAGCGGTCGGTTCTGTCATCGCGGCGTACTCCTTGCTTTGTCCACCGGAAGGTACCGGGGGATTAGTTAATGAGACTAACCACTTAGGCTGCAGAGTATGAGTGATCGGGAAAAATCTGAGCAACTTGTCTGGATCGACTGCGAAATGACCGGTCTCGACATTGAGCGTGACGCGCTGATCGAGATCGCCGTTGTTGTCACTGACGGCGAACTCAACGTGCTCGATGAAGGCATCGACATCGTTATCCACGCTACTGACGGGCAGTTGGCTGCAATGCCCGAGGTCGTCGTCAAGATGCACGCCCACAGTGGTCTCACCGAAGAGGTTCGCTCCTCCGCCATCAGCCTGAAGCAGGCTGAGGATCAAGTCGTCGACTACCTTTCGCGGTGGCTCAGCACACCCGGCACGACACCCCTTTGTGGTAATTCCATCGGAGTGGACCGAGGCTTCATCAATCGCGACATGCCGCGGGTCGATGCGCTGCTGCACTACCGGATGATCGACGTGTCTTCGATCAAGGAGCTGGCTCGCCGTTGGTATCCGCGGGTGTATTTCAATCAGCCCGAAAAAGGCCTCGCACACCGCGCGTTGGCGGACATTCTTGAGTCAATCCGCGAGTTGCAGTATTACCGCAAGACACTGTTCGTGCCGCAGCCTGGGCCGTCAGGCAACGAAGCGAAGGCCGCTGCGCAGTCATTATCGGCCAACTAACTACGCCGAGGCTTCGGTGCAAAGAAAGGATCCGGCCCATACGGGCCGAATCCTTCATTGTCGTACGTTGGGGTGAGTGACGGGACTTGAACCCGCGGCCGCCTGGACCACAACCAGGAGCTCTACCAACTGAGCTACACCCACCATTGCGCCGCATTCAACGGCGACGACCCAGGATAACGGATCACCGCGTCGCCGCGACCACCGGTCTAGCTACTTTATCGCGGTGCCCTGCTGCCAGGTCGCCCACGGAATTGTCCAGTCGTAAATGTCACCGTCCGCCTGGGTCAGCGGTATTGGTGATCCACTCACTTCGACGATATCTCCAGGCGTGCTGAGGTTATAGAACCACTCCGCATTGGCTGGACTCGCGTTCAAGCAACCATGCGAAACATTGCTATTGCCTTGCTGCGCGAGTGACCAGGGTGCCGAATGAACAAACTCTCCGTTATTCGACATCCGGGTCGCCCACTGCACTTTAGCTGTATAGCCTCCTGGCGCATCGAGAGCTAAACCAAAAGTTGAGGAATCCATCGTCAATTCGGCAAATTTGTCGTTAATCACGTGCACACCATTATGGGTGTACTTGCCCGGTACCTCTTCGCCAGCTGAGATCGGAATCGTCCTCAGTAGAGTGCCATTTTTGAATACCTGCATCTGGTGACTCTGCGTGTCTGCCTTACTCACCACCGCGTCACCGACCGCGAAGTTAACCGTTCGGTTGACTTTGCCGAACACGCCCCGGCCGAAGGCGACTCCGAAGATATTAGTCTCGATGCTCACCGTGGTCCCGGCCAGGAAGTACACCTGCGGGCGCCAATGAACCTCCGTGTCGCTGATCCAGTTCCAGGAACCGGTCTGCGCGGGCGTGGTGGTGACCTTGAGCGCCTGCTCTACCGTCTTACGGTCAGTAGCTGGATGATCGAAATACACCCGAACTGGAATACCGACACCCAACGTAGTGCCATCAAGTGGACCGATTCCAGGGTAAACGAGGCTGGCGGGTGTCACCGTGGTGAATGACGCCGTCTTGTTTTCACTCTTGCCGTCGGCATTGCTTGCCGTTGCGAACACCGAATAGTTCGCGCCGAAGACGAGCGGGTCAGTATTCGCCCAGTTCGCAGCAGTGGCATCGGGCGCTCCATTGATCACCGCGCCATTGGCGTCGGTCACTTTTACGCCGGTAATGGTTCCGCCGACGACGCTCACGGTCAGGGGCGTGGCTGGTGAGACATCTGTTGAGCCGTCCGGAATCGCGATCGTGATCTGAGCAGCAGCCGCAGCCTGCTTCGACGGGATCTTTGCACCGGCGGCTAATTTGCCACTCGCATTGGCTAAGTTCTTGGGCTTGCCGGTGGTGCAGGCACTGAGCAGAAGGAGACCAGCCACCCCCACACCGCCTATTGCTTGGCGGCGATTGAGGATTTGATCCCACGTTGGCTTCGCTTGGCGCTCGCTCATCGTCATCTCACTCTGGTTGACTGAAATTTAGCTCGCCTCCGCGGGTCCTCCGCGCGACATACCCGATTTAAGACAAGCCTCGGGCCCAGTCCTCCATTGTGACAGGTTTTTGCCGCCAGCGTGTCGCGGCGCCCCCATGGCACGTCCGATTCAAAGCAATGTCACAGGTAGATTAACCGCGCCCCCAAGACTCGGTATTGTCGTCGATAGTGGTAACGTATCGGCCGCTACAGGGTGTACGACTGCCCGGTCAGCTGCGATCCGCGCCATTAGCTCAATTGGCAGAGCAAGTGACTCTTAATCACTGGGTTCGGGGTTCGAGTCCCTGATGGCGCACCACCGTTTGTTGCTCGTTCCCGGTGCTGGGAACGAGCAATTGCATTAAGTGCTCAAATAATCGGGCCTGACGCATTTGACTCAACGACGATGATGGGAGCACCTTTTGCTACACGGCGCGCGCATCGGGTCGCTCATCGGCGCGATTTTCGGTCTGGTGTTCTTCCTCGCTAACTCTGGTCCCCTCGGCTCACCCACCGCTAACATCCTGGAGATTGTTGGGATTGTGCTGTTCCTGGTGACGGTCTATTTCGGAATCTTCAACAGTCGCGACGAAATTGACGCCAATCCCCCAAGTCGAGATGCGATGCGCGTGTACGGCATCGCGGTAGCTATCGAGGTCGCTGCACTGATCGGGGGTCTGGCGCTGATTGGCCTGGTGTTACACGCGGAGTATCTCTCGCCGATGTGGATTGGTCTCGTAGTCGGGGTGCACTTCCTTCCGTTCGCGAAGGCGTTCGGCGCTCCGATATTTGAGATCCTTGGCATTGCGATGATCGCCGTGGCAATTATCGGTGCCCTTGCCGGGGCAATCATCGATCACCGGCTCTCTTATTGGGCAGCCATCGTTGAGGGCCTGCTGCTATTTGCCGCGGTTATTTTCGGGCCGATCTATAACGCCCGACACAACGCGGCTGCAGCTAGCTAGGGTGAGCTGACCTGACCGGATCAACGCTGGAGACCGTCTGTGACTACGCCTGCTAAGCCGCATCGGCTCACCGCCGAGGAATTACTCGACTTGGCGCTGGACGACGGCTCATTCCAACGCTGGGATCAACCGCTGGCTTATCCGCAGGACGCGGTTTCTGGCGCGAGCGATGATTATATTGCGCAACTGCTCGCAGCAGCGGAAAAGTCCGGGGTTGATGAGTCAGTCATCACCGGCGAAGGCAGCCTCAATGGTCGCCGAATCGCGATCCTGGTGAGCGAATTTCGATTTTTGGCCGGTTCGATCGGTAAGAACGCAGCAGACCGGATCGTAGCGGCTGTTCAGCGCGCCACCGCTGAGGGACTGCCGTTGGTCGCAGCACCGAGCTCCGGCGGCACTCGGATGCAAGAGGGCACCCCCGCCTTCGTGCAGATGGTCGATATCAGCAAAGCGGTCACCGCGCATAAGGCCGCTGGACTGCCATACCTGGTTTATCTTCGTCATCCCACCACCGGCGGGGTGATGGCCTCTTGGGGATCGTTGGGCCAGGTTACCGCGGCGGAGCCTAAGGCAATGATTGGTTTCCTCGGTCCCCGAGTTTATGAAGCGCTGTTCAAAAAACCATTCCCGCCCGATGTGCAAACGGCCGAAAACCTCTATAAGCACGGCATTATTGATGCTGTTGTGCCGCCGCAGCAAATCGGCCGGTTGCTCGAAAAAGTACTGCGTATCACCGGCGCGGCCGATAACCCGATCCGAGCATCCCGTCCCGACCTCACCGTCACCTCAGTCGATGACCTGCCGCAGACCGATGTGTGGGACAGCGTGCTGATTTCCCGGCGACTTGAGCGTCCCGGTGTTCGTGATTTGCTACGAGTGGCAGCAACCGACGTCATTCCGCTGAACGGCACTAGCGAGGGTGAACGCGACCCCGGTCTCTTGCTGGCGCTCGCCTCGTTTGGTTCGCATCCCTGTGTGGTACTGGGCCAAGATCGGCGCCTGCAGACCGCAGCGACGCCACTCGGTCCGCAGGCGTTGCGGGTGGCCCGCCGTGGTATGCGGTTGGCTACTGAATTGCAGCTGCCGCTGGTGACCGTAATCGATACGCCTGGCGGCGCGCTATCACCGGAGGCCGAAGAGGGTGGCCTGGCTGGTGAGATCGCGCGTTGTCTGGCAGAACTATCGACGGTACGCACTCCTACGGTCACTCTGATGCTCGGCGAAGGCACCGGCGGCGCGGCACTCGCGCTGTTGCCGGCGGACCGGGTGATCGCCGCCCAGCATTCGTGGTTGTCGCCGCTGCCGCCAGAAGGCGCGAGCGCCATCGTGTACCGCGATATCGACCATGCACCGCAAATGGCTCGCGATCAGCAGATTTCGTGCCGCGATCTGGTGATCGCAAAGGTCATCAACGTCGTCGTTCTGGAGCAGCCCGATGCAGCCGATGAGCCAACTGAGTTCTGCCATCGGCTGAGTCAGACTCTGCAGTACGAGCTTGAGCGGCTAGAACGAGTACCGATGCAGTCATTGCTGACCGCGCGTGGGGTCCCGTGGGCTTAAAAGCGTGCTAGCGGTTTTGGGTGCGGCCGCGCTGCTGGATCGCGGCCCGGCGGCGTTCGACCTCCGCTGGGTCAAATCCGCGCTCCAGCCATCGCCGACCGGTCTGTGCCTCAATGGTGTAGCCATCGCCGATCTGCTCTTGCTCGATCAGCCGGTACGACCCGAGTAATGCTCGCACCGCATCCTGCTCGTTGGTGGCGATCGTCTCGGCGACCTGCCGGGCGGTCGGCAACAATTGTTCGTGCGCCACCACCTGCGTCACCAGACCCGCGCGTAACGCCTCATCGGCATTAAGGAAATCGCCCGTCAAGCTCATCCGCCGCGCGAGCCCCCGGCCAACAAAAAGCGGTAGCAGCACCGAAAGGCCCCAACCAGGCAGAACACCGACGCGGGCATGCGTGTCAGCAAAACGAGCGCGTTCGGAGGCAACGAGGATGTCGCAATTCAGGGCCAACTCAAACCCGCCTGTCACCGCCACGCCATTGATCGCGCCGATGACCGGCTTGGTCAGCGGTGGCCAGGGATACCGGGCTGCTTCGGCAGTTGTTTCGCGAGCCGACCCCGAGTTGGCAGCAGAACCCAAGTTGGCAGCGGTACTACCCAGCTGCTTCAGATCCAGTCCTGCACAGAATGCTGGGTCGGCGCCGGTCAGGATCACCGCGTTGACCGTGGTGTCGTTCTCAAGTTCATCCATTGCCCGGACGAGTTCACGCTTTAGCTGATCATTGATTGCGTTGCGTGCGTTGGGCCGATTGAGCGTCACGGTGGCTACTGATCCACTGCGCTCGATTAAGACGACATCCTCAGTCATTCAGGCACTGTAACCTGCCCCGGCTGCGAGGCTGTCATCGTGCGTCCCATTTAGCTGGGCCGTCTACCGTTGTGGTTGTGGTCCGATTCGATTTGCCGCTTGACATCCCGCTCGATCGAGGTCGCCGCTTTGGGGCTTGACCGGAACCGAGACACATCGACTTGGCAGGTCCAAAGTAGCGCGGGTCGCGTTCAGACCCATTAGTAACTTCAGGATATGGGCCAGGTAGCCCAACCATCACGGTGCAGAAAGTACCGCAGTTAGGTAATAATTTTCGGCCAACTGGACATCTCAATTACAGCCGATAATGCGTGGAACCGCACGTAATAACGGGGTGGGATTGAGGTCGTTGATGGTCGCCCGACGTTCAGCGTTGGTCGCGGATGCGTTGCATGTACTGCCGGCGGGATGTCTCGCATTCCGCGTCGCTCAGTCCGGAGAGCAGTCCATCGCCATCGGCCCAGCTGCGCGCTGTACCGACCATCGACTCAGTAACGGCATTGACGTGGACCTTCGTGGCGAGCAGCGCAAGCTTAGGCATGCGCAGCAGGGTCTGCACCAACTCCTCAACCTCATCGTCAAGCCGATCGGGCTCGACAACCCGGTTCAGGAAGCCGGCCGCCTTCGCCTCGTCCGGCCCGAACTCGCGACAGGTCATGACCAGCTCTTTGGTCATCGCCGGACCGATCTCACGCACTAGCCGGGGGATGCCGCCCCACGCTAACGGAATACCCAGCTCCACCTCGGGGATCGAGAACCGGGCATCCCTCGACGCCACACGCAAGTCGCATACGCCAGCGAGAACAAGACCGCCGCCGACACACCATCCGCGGATCTTAGCGATCGCAACGGCGCGCATCTCATCCATCGCGCGGGCCATCCGCCACCCGTTGTCCGCGTCGTCTCGCGGCGTTCGTCCCGTGTTC